>NZ_JARDJI010000060.1:0-578 GCF_039907765.1 Mesorhizobium sp. CC13
TAGGCGACGATGATGTCGCCGAGGCGCTTCTCGAGGTCTTTCAAGTCGGTGGCGAGGCACAGGATCGCCATGACCTCGGAGGCCACGGTGATGTCAAACCCCGCTTCGCGCGGAAAACCGTTGGCGACGCCGCCGAGCGAGCAGTTGATCTCGCGCAGCGCGCGGTCGTTCATGTCCATGACGCGGCGCCAGACGACGCGGCGGGTGTCGATGTTGAGCTCGTTGCCCCAGTAGATGTGGTTGTCGATCAGCGCCGACAAAAGGTTGTGGGCGGTGGTGATGGCGTGGAAGTCGCCGGTGAAGTGGAGGTTCATGTCCTCCATCGGCACGACCTGGGCATAACCGCCGCCGGCGGCACCGCCCTTGACGCCGAAGTTCGGCCCGAGCGAGGCCTCGCGGATGCAGACCACCGCCTTCTTGCCGATGCGGTTCAAGCCGTCGCCCAAGCCGACCGTGGTCGTGGTCTTGCCTTCGCCGGCCGGCGTCGGGTTGATCGCGGTGACCAGGACCAGCTTGCCGTCCTTGTTCTTGCGGGCATTGGCGATGAACTCGGCCGAGATTTTCGCCTTGTCGTGGCC
>NZ_JARDJI010000061.1:0-538 GCF_039907765.1 Mesorhizobium sp. CC13
CCTATGCCGCCAACGACAACATGCTGTCGCGCAGCCGGGTCGCGGGCGCTTACGTCTATCCCGCCCCCACCGCTCCGCGGCCGCACACGCCGCTGACGGTGGGCGCCAACGCGCTGAGCTACGATGCCAACGGCAACCTCACCGCCGACGGCAGCCGCAGTCTCGTCTGGGACGAAGCCAACCGGCTCAAGCAGGTGACGCTTTCTTCCAACACCGTCAACCTGTTCTACGGCCCCGACGGGGCACGCACCAAGAAGGCCTCGGCCTTTGCCACCACGCTTTATCCGGATGCCTCGGTCGAGATCGATCCGGCGACGCAAGGATCGGAGGTCTACACCCGCTATCCGCATCCCGACCTCAAGGTGGTCGGCCAGACCAGGCAGTTCCTGCACCGCGACCATCTCGCCTCGGCCAGGCTGGTCACCGATGCGGCCGGTGCCGTCGTCGAAGCCACCGGCTATGCCGCCTATGGCGAGCGGCTGGCCTCGGGCTTCCAGACCCAGAAGGGTTATGTCGGCGAGCGCCATGATCCCGAGAC
>NZ_JARDJI010000007.1:0-206407 GCF_039907765.1 Mesorhizobium sp. CC13
GACACCCGGTGCGCACCAGGTCCCGACAAGGGCGATGGCACAAGAATACGCGAGGTTCTGCAGGGGGTGGAAAAACGGCAAGATTTCTCCACGCACATTGCTGACAGAGTTCCTGACAAGAGGCGGACATCCTGAGCCGGTTCACGACGCAGACCTTCAGCGTCTCATTCCTTCCCACCCCCCTCTGTCCTGCCGGACATCTCCCCCGCAAGGGGGGAGATTGGGCCGTCATCGGCGTCCCTCCCAACCACCAGCGTTGCAGGAGAATTGCCCTGAGGGCAGGCAGAAACGGGCGTGACGGCGGAGCTGCCAATCTCCCCCCTTGTGGGGGAGATGTCCGGCAGGACAGAGGGGGGTGGGACGGAATGAGACGTAGGAAATGGTCGTCCCTCGGGCAGGTCAAGACGAAGGCCGGTCCAAACGAAAAAAAACCGGGCCAAGTGGAAAATGCCTCCACATGCTAGGGTCACGGCCTGGATCCCAGGGTCTGCGCGACGATGCTTGCGCGCCTGTTCCGCCCCAGAATGAGCGTGCGCTGGCGTCCGACCAATTTCCGCCCTGTGCCCTGGGCACTCCGGCAACTCCGCTCACGCACGAAAATTTTCTCTACCATGTCGGGTCTGCTACGGTCGGTTCGTCCTAGGGGACGAGGGGCCGGGATGGTCCGCATATCGAGGAAGGACGACAGATGCGCAGTTTCATCACCATGCTGGTCGCGGCGGCTATGACGATCATCGTCGGCGGCGCGGCGCTGGCCCAGGCGGCGGCCGACGGGGTCAAGAGCGGCTATGCCAAGGTCAACGGCGTCAACTACTACTACGAGATCCGCGGCGAGGGCGAACCGCTGCTGCTGCTGCACGGCGGGCTGGGCTCGATCGACATGTTCGGGCCGGTGTTGCCGGCGCTGTCGAAGGGCAGGCAGGTGATCGCGGTCGACCTCTACGGCCACGGCCGCACCGCCCTGACCGACCGCAAGATGAGCCTGATCGACATGGGCGACGACATGGCCGGGCTGCTCGAGCAGCTGGGCTACGACAAGGTCGACGCCATGGGCTATTCCATGGGCAGCGGCGTGGCGATGCGGCTTGCGGTGCAGCATCCCGACATGGTGCGCCGCCTGGTGCTGGTCTCGGCCGGCTTTGCCCAGGATGGCTTCTATCCGGAAATGCTGCCGATGCAGGCCCAGGTGGGCGCCGCCATGGCCGAGATGATGAAGCCGACGCCGATGTACCAGTCCTATGCGGCCGTCGCCCCGAAGGTCGACGACTTTCCGAAGCTGCTCGACCTGATGGGCGAGATGATGCGCAAGCCCTTCGACTGGTCCGAGGACGTCAAGACGCTGAAGATGCCGGTGATGCTGGTCTATGGCGACAGCGACATGTATCGCCCCGAGCACATCGTGAAGTTCTACCAGCTGCTCGGCGGCGGGCTGAAGGACGCCGGATGGATGCGCGAGAACATGTCGCAGAACCGGCTGGCGATCATCCCCAACCGCACCCACTACGACGTCTTCTTCGCCCCCGAGCTGGCGGCGATGGCGCTGCCCTTCCTCAATGGCGAGACCAAGGTGAAGACCTGGGAGGAGCAGGTCAAGCAAGCGCAGTAGGCCCGGAATCCGGCTTTCCGGCCGCGCGGGACCGAAAGGGCACGCGCGGCCAAGGCCCTTGCCCGGCGGGGGCGAGGGGATGTATCGTTCCGGCACGCTGAGAATGCCCCATGCGGGCTTCGTAGGATGCGGCCAGCCGCCCCCGAGACACGGCTGGCGATGAGGCGGCCGAACCCTTGCCGCGCGGCGCGTGCCGCACGCTTTCGCCATTTCCGGCCGCAGTGAGGCGATGTTGCCGCGGAAGGAAAGTGGTCATGGCTATCTCATTGACAGTGCAGGAATATCTCGAGGACAACCACATCCATTACGACGCCACCAAGCATGCGCGGACCGGCTGTTCGATGATGACGGCCGAGGCTTGCCACGTGCCCGGCAATGCGATCGCCAAGGGTGTGGTGCTGAAATGGGACGACGGCTACGTGCTCGCCGTGCTGCCGGCCACCCGCCATGTCGATCTGGCGCGGATGCGCGAGATCATCGGCGACAAGATCAGGCTGGCCACCGAGGGGGAGGCCAGCTCGCTGTTCCCCGACTGCGAGGAGGGCGCTGTGCCGATCCTTGGCGTGCCCTACCGGGTGGCCTGCGTCATCGACGAGCAGCTGCGCCGCGGCGGCGACATCTATTTCGAGGGCGGCGACCACCGTACGCTGGTGCACGTCACCGGCGACGAGTTCGGCAGGCTGATGTACGGCATGCCGCAGGCGCGCATCAGCTGGTAGCCGGGGCCGTTCCTGGCCGGCGGGCGGCCAACGAAATGCCCGCTTGGTGTCACGCAACCGCCATTCGCCGGTCATGGTTGGCGGATAGGATGCTTGAGGTCGAATGGTCACGAACGGAGGCGACTATGGCCGGTAACCCGGAACCGACGCTTGAGGAACTGCTGCGCGAACCCATCATCCTGACCTTGATGGAACGCGACGGATACAGTGCCGACGACATCCGCCTTCTGGCGCGGCAGGCGACGGAGAAATCCCGCCTCGGCGCCGGCGCAAGGAGCTTTGCCCCATCGATGCGGGCCGCCGCCCGGCAGAACGCCTGCCTCGCTGCTTGCCGTTGAAGGCACCACGATCGCCAAATAGGGAACGCAAGCCGTCGCCATGCCGCGGCATGGCGACGGCCTTGCAATGTCGTTCAGCCCGGATTGCAGGTCATGCCGTTGCGCTGGCGGCCTGCAACAACACATTTGCATTGTCTTCGGTCGTCTATTCTATGATGGTTATCGACAGATCGTCTTTCTTCAGCGTTTCCCGCGAACCGACGCACGAACGGGTTACGGCCCGTCGCGGAGCGTCACGGGTGCTTCCGAAATCGCACGTCGCAGCTGCTTGGGCTCGTACGGCTTCTGCAGTGTGAATTCGTTGTCGTACTCGGTCGTAAGGCCGGCGGAACCGTAACCGGTAGCGAATACGAAAGGTATGCCGCGTCGGCGGAGGATCGCAGCTACGGGAAAGGATTTTTCGCCTCCCAGATTTATGTCGAGAATTGCGAAGTCCACGTCCCCTCGGCCGGCAAATTCCATGGCCTTATCCAGAGAAGCAATAGACGCTACCACTTGATGTCCCATGTCGGACAGAAGATCCTCCAACAGCATTGCGAGAATGAACTCATCCTCGACTATCAGAATCCGTCGAGTTTGCTGCGTCACGCCGTCCTCCAAGGAACTTTTGTCCGGCGGGCAGGGGTGCAACGATCCTGCACTCAAGGCCGGTAGACGCATAGTCAACGCGCACTTCGCCACCGAGTTCCGATGCCAGAGCGCGCTCGATCAGGCGTGAACCGAATCCTTTGCGCTTGGGTTTCATGACGCGTGGGCCGCCACTCTCTTCCCAACGGAGAACAAGCTGGCGGTCGGCGTCTTTACCTTCGATCTGCCAAACGATCGCGACACTTCCATCTTTGCACGACAGCGCACCGTACTTGGCAGCGTTGGTGCTGAGTTCGTGCAAGGTCATGGAAATCGCAAGCGCCGTACTTGGCGCAAGCCGGACGTCGGGCCCTTCGATCCTGAAGCGATTTGCGACTCCCGAATGTGGCTGGATCGTGTCTGAGACGATGTCGACTAGTTTTGCACTCTGCCAGCTTTCGCGCGTCAGCACGTCATGCGCCTTCGCCAAATTGAACAGTCGTGCGCTAAATGCACTATGTGCTTCTTCCAGCGTCGATGCTTGCCCGAGTGTCTGGGAAGCGATGGCCTGGATGACCGCCATGGTATTTTTGACGCGGTGGTTGAGTTCGCGCATCAGGGTATCTCGTGTTTCGTCGGCGCGACGCCGCTCAGTCATGTCGCGCGAGATGTTGGACGCGCCCACGACCTTGCCGCCCCCATCCCTGATCGGGGATATGGTCAGCGAAACCCAGATGGTCCTTTCGTCCTTACGCTTGCGAAGCGTTTCGAGGTGCTGGATATGCTCGCCCTTTTGAAGGCGGCGCAGGATATCCGCCTCTTCCTCGCGGCGATCATGCGGCACCAATGTCATGATAGACTTGCCGATGATCTCATCGGCTTCATAGCCAAACAGACGCTGCGCGCCTTTGTTCCAACTGGTTATAGTGCCCTCGAGGGTCTTGCTGACTATCGCGTCGTCGGAATATTCGACGATTGCGGCGAGCCGTTCCGCAAGGTCCCCGGCGCGTTTGCGCTCGGTAATGTCCACCAGCATGTTCACCGCGCCGATGATTGCGCCTGCGGCATCGCGCAACAGCGTGGGATATTCGAGGAATGGCACTCGGATACCGTCAGGCCGTTCGGCAACGGCTTCCGCGCCCCGCACCGCCCTCTCTTCTTTCAGGGAAATGGCCAACTGACACTGGCCTAGAGGCAGCGGTGTGCCGTCAGGTCGGTACATACGCCACGAGCCGGCCCACTTCTCTGTACCCAATCTGGGATTGCGGCCCCACAAGTCTGCGGCAGCCGGATTGTAGGACGTGATCCGGCCTTCCGCGTCTGTCGTGTAGATGGCGCCCGGCAGGGCTTCGATAAGGTCCTGCAGGCGCTGCTCGCTCGCGCGAAGGATATTTTCACCCTCCCTGCGTTCGGTGACATCTTCGATGGCGAGCAGGATCAGATCGTCGCGGCCGCCTCCCCGAGAGAGCCTGCGAGCGTTCAGCAACATGCACCGCCGTCCGATCTCACGAAACTGGTGCTCGACCTCATAATCGGTGACTTCCCGGTTCAATGAAAGGACCTCATCGAGAAGTGCGCGCAGGGCGGGTATGTCCCACTGCCCATTGCCGAGATCATACAGCGGGTGGCCCTCGGTTTGATTTGCGGCAACCTTGAACAACTCATAGAAGGCCGGATTGGCGGACTGAACACGCAGGTCGGTGTCGAGCACAAGCAAGGGCTGCCGGACGGTGCTGACAATGGCCTCGGCATAGATCCTCGCGTCGTCGACCGCCAGCGCGGCTGCCCTCCGCAGCGTTATGTCGCTGAAAGTGACGACGACGCCGGCAATGTGGTTGTTGCGCGTGCGGTACGGGAGCATGCGCCGCAGATACCAGCGCCCCGTGTCGCTGCGGACTTCGGCTTCCTTGGTCGTGAGCGTCTTGAGCACCGTCTCGGCGTCCGCGAGCAGGTATTCGTCGGAGAATTTCCGCGCGAAATGGGTTATTGGCCGGCCGATGTCCGACGTCACGAGATCAAACAGTTCCTTTGTTGCTGGCGCGAACCACGTAATCGCTAGATCGTTGTCGAGAAACAACGTAGCTGTTTGCGACCCCGCCAGCAGATTGTTGAGGTCGTTGGTGATCCGTTCCAGTTCGGCAATCTTGTTCTCGAGCTGATTGTTGACGGTGATCAGTTCCTCGTTGAATGATTGCAGTTCCTCCTTGGAGGTTTCCAGCTCCTCATTGGTGGACTGAAGCTCCTCGTTGATCGAGGTCGCTTCCTCATTCGACGCTTTCAGCTCCTCGTTGGCGGCTTCCAGATGTTCGATCGTGTTGCGCAATTCCAACCGCATCGAAGCCAGCTCTTCCTGCATCCGATCGCCGGAGCTCGCTTCTCCGGCATCTTCGCTTGGAGGCGGTGGTTCAAGATCGTCAGGCGGCAGTCCGGGCATGAAGCTGACGAGGATAAACCTGCTGCCTTGTGGCGAGGCGGGTAGCGGGACCACCGTCATGGTGACGCCTCGCGACGATCCGCTCATGTATAGGCGGCCATGGACTGTGACACTTTTCTCGCTCTTGGAGGCTTCGCGCATCGCTCCACGCAGTTTCAAGGCGAGGCCCTCGCGGGCCATGGCCAGCAAATCCCTGGTGGGCTCGCCCGGCGGCTGTTCCAGATAGTCGCTCGTCGTTCCGTGGAAGTAGACGACCCGTCCCTTCTGGTCGACGAGTACGGAGGCTGGGGCGTAGCGCTCCACCAATGCGCGCCGCGCGATGTCGGCGATAGATGTCGAGGCGCCTTCCGCCGACATGTGCAGCAGCTCGCCAGCCAATTCCGCCCCCATCGAACCGGGCGGCTGCCGATAATCGATAAGGTCGTGCCTCGTAGGCCCTATCCGCTGGTAAATCCGCCATTTCTTGGAAACCGTGTCAAAGAGATCGCCATTTCGCCCGATCGTCTCGGCGGTGCCGAGAAACAGGTGTCCGTCCGGACGCAGGGCGAAATGGCAGAGTGGGATGATGCGCTGCTGCGCCTCCGGCTCGAGATAGATCAGGAAATTGCGGCAGGAAACGATGTCCAGCCGCGAGAACGGCGGATCGCGCAGCATGTCCTGCGCCGCAAACACCACCATGTCGCGGAGCTGCTTGGTCACCTGAAAGGAGCCGTCGAGCCTTTCGAAGAAGCGGCGGGTTCGTTCCGGGAAGAAATCGGCCAGCGCGGCCGCCGGGTAGACGCCGTTGCGCGCTTTGCGCAGATTGTCCTGCTGCACATCAGTGGCGAAAACTTTCACATCGAAGTGTTTCCCGGCGGCTTCGGCATGCTCCGTCAAAAGCATGGCGATGGAATAGGCTTCCTCTCCCGTGGCACACGCGGGTACCCAAACCCGAACCGCTTCACCACTGGCGCGTTCAGCGACGAGGGGATTGATTACGAGTTCGCCAAGCGCCTGCCATGCCTCGGGGTCGCGGAAGAAGCCGGTCACGCTGATCATCAGATCGGTGACAAGGGCGGAAACCTCCTGTGGATTGGTGTTCAAGTCGTCGAGATATTCTGCGATCGTCTCGATGTTCCTCAGCCCCAGGCGACGATGGATGCGCCGCCTGAGTGTGTTGCGCTTGTAGCTACCAAAATCGTGTCCGTGGCGAGCGCGAAGGGTCTCCAGAATCTGGTCGATGATTCCCTCGCCCGTTGGGGAGATGGGTTCGATCTCGGCAGGGTCGAAGACGTAGCCGTGATGGATGTAGGCGAGAAGGGTTTCCGGCATCCTCTCCGGCGCCAGTACGTGGTCGGCAAGACCCGCGGCGATCGCGCTCCTGGGCATGGCGTCGAATCTCGCCGTTTCCGGCGCTTGCACCAAGCTCATACCGCCTTGAGCTCTGATCTCCTTTAGGCCCTCGGTGCCGTTGCTCCCCGTGCCGGAAAGCACGATGGCGACCGAACGCTCGCGCTGCTGCTTGGCGATCGAGGCGAACAGAACATCGATCGGATGCCGCTGACCGCGCGCCTCCGACGGCTTCGAAACCTGCAGCCCACCCCCGGCCAGCTTTATCTCGCTGTCTGGGGCGATGACATAGACGTGGTCGGGCGCGATTTGCATTCCGTCCCGGACCTGCGCGACAGGCATTTTCGTGTACCCGCCCAGGATGCGGGCCATCTCGCTCTCACGCTTGGGGTCGAGATGCAACACGACGACGAATGCGCACCCGCTGTCGACCGTCATGGCATCGAAGAAGCCGCTCAGGGCTTCGATGCCGCCTGCCGAGGCTCCGATGCCGACGACCGTAATGGCCGCATGCGAAGTTTCGTTGGCCTCCGCCTCGGTGGTGCGGCTTCGTCGCACCTTCGAAGCGCGCCTGGACCGATCTTCCTGTTTATCTGTTTGTTTCGCCATCGGCGCCTCTACAAGGATACACGGCTGGCGTCACAGAACGACGACCGTCCGCGCTTCCTAAGAACGCGCAAAAACTCGGATGGATGCCACAATAAATGTCACTGAACTCCAAGCCAGCGATTTCCAGCTCTTGGTCCGTCTTGGAAGAACGTGGGGCATCGATGCTTGGAACAATCGTATCCCTGAATGGAGCTGGCTGCGTCCTTGGCCGTTCGGATGCTATCGGCATCCATCCCAACATCGCCAACGCCTATCGGCTGCGCGCCGAACGTTTCACCGATGCATTTCCTGGCACAAATCTTCGTGACGGGCGCCGGAAGCCTCTCTTGCGGCTTCAACCCGTCATGGACAGCCCGACCCATCTCTCGCTCTCGGAGACACCCGCATCCTGGCCGACATCGAGGACGCGGAGCGCAGCGCCGGTGCGGGCGGTCGATGATGATCGATCTCGACCGTCATGTGGCGTTACCTGCTCCTTGACCACGGCCTCGAGGTGATTTGTCTGGTGCAGGCGCCTATCTCGGCGTAGCGGCGGCAGCCGCGATCGCACCAGCGACGCGCTGGACGTCCGACGATTGTAGGACGCTCGTGGCGACGCGAATGGAATTGATAGGCTTCATCGAGAATCTCGAGCCGGCGCTGACGGCGATGCCACGGGAGGCCAGGGTTACCAGCGCAAAGTTCTCCGACTCGACCGGGATCAGCACGCACAGCCCTTCGCCTTCGTTGATCTCCACGCCATGATCGAGCAAGGCCGAGGCCAGCGCATGCCGACGCTCGCGATATATCGTTCTTGCCCGGCGCACGACGTTGTCCGTTTCGGCATCCTGAAGGAGCCAAGACACTGCACCCTGGAGAATCCTGCTCGTCCAGCCTGCGCTGAAGCTTCGATATGACTGGATCTGTTCCACAACGCTCGCGGAACTCGACAAGATCGCCAGCCTCAAATCCGGCCCCAACGTCTTCGAATACGACAGGATATGGATGACTCGGTCCGGAAAGCGACGACCCAATGAGTGTCGGTCCGCTTCGGAGACGTCGCCCACGCCGTCGTCTTCTATGACGAGCGCCCCGGAACCTTCCAGCACGTCGCCCAAGGCTTCAAGTCTCTCTCTTGAGAGGGAGGTGCCGGTAACAGAGTGTACCCTCGGCTGGAAAAGGAACGCGACGGGATTTGCCTTCATCGCCTCCGCCAGTGCTTCCGGGATTGGCCCCAGACGGTCGCACGCAACCGGGATAATCGGGACGTTGAGGTCTTCCAGAATGTCCAGCAGGCGCATGGCCGTCGGATCCTCGATCGCGACCGGTGCGCCAGGCGGGACGAGTGCATGCAGCAGCGTGTAGACGGCGTTGTATCCGCCGTTCGTGACGAGGAAGGCTCCGGGATCGTAAGGCCATGTCGGCCTCACGACCGCCTCGAGTTCCGGCAGGATGCGGACACGCTCATAGCTGTTCAACTGGCTGGCCTTCGCTCCATGCACCAACGCCTGTTCGAGCGAGGGCAGCAATTCGACATCTGGAGAGGCGAGCCCGAGATTCAGAACATCCGGGCCATAGTTGCCGCTGCTTATCAGGCGCGTCGGACGTGGGGCAAAACGATCGCCCATCACCCAGGCGCCGTTCCGGCCCCGCCCGCCGATGACCTTGTGGCGGCGCAGATCGGCCCAGGCGATCGAGACCGTCGCCGGACTTATCCCAAGCCTGAAGGCAAGATCACGCACGGACGGCAGCTTGGTGCCGACGGGCAGGCGCCCTGAGCGGATCATCGCGCCGGTCTCGAGCGCTATGCCGCGCGAGGTCCGATCGCCAAGCCGATCCGCAAACCACTGTGCATCATATCGATCAACCATCGCCAGCAACTTTAAATGTTTAATGTCATAATAACATTTGCTGGAACTGGCTTAAACATTTACGGAGCTTTCGTCAAATACGCCGGCACGAGGAATTTCATGCGCGTTCCGATCAAAATCGCCACCCGAGACTGGGACTATCTGACGCCGCTGATCCTGGGTGACGTGACGTCGGAACGCATCGACCTTCAGGTCGACCGGGTCGGGACGCTGATCCCCGACCTTGCTGCGAGCGATGTCTATGATGCCGCCGAAGTGTCCTTCAGCCGCTACACCTCTGCCATGGCGGAAGGCATCGACACGATTGTAGGCATTTCCTGCTTCATCATGCGCGGCTTTCGCCACCGGTGCATCATCACGACCGAAGCGAGTCCTATGACCAAGCTGTCGGACCTTGCCGGCAAGCGCATCGGCGTCACCGGCTGGCGCGACTCGGGCAACACCTGGACGCGGGCGGCGCTGCGGCGCGAAGGCGTCGGTGTCGAAGATGCATTCTGGGTCGCCGGACGCCTGACGGCCGATCATCCGGTCGTCGACCGGTTGGATGGCTTTGGTCGCCCTGGACGTATCGAGGCAGCGCCCGGCGAGCGCCCGATGATGGAGCTCCTCGCGGAAGGAGAGCTCGACGCCATCTTCACTCCGTTCATGCCGCACGGCTACTTCGAGAACGGTTCAGGCTTCCGCCAGTTGCTGCCCGACTTCCCGGCCGCGGAAAAGGCCTATTTCGACCAAGTCGGCTATGTGCCCGGCATGCATATCGTTGCGGTCAAGGCAAAGCTCGCCGAGCAGTACCCCTGGCTTCCTGGCGAGGTGGCGCGCCTCGTGGATGAAAGTCAGCGGGTCTGGACGGCCAAGCGGCGCAAATACGCCGAAACGACGCCGTGGATCTTCGATGAGTTGCTGCGCTCGTCACGCGACCTGCCGACTAGCTGGAACGACAGCGGGCTCGAAGCCAATTCCGCAATGATCAAGGACTTCATCACCGAACTGCGCGAGCAGGGCGTCCTGAAGGCCGACCTTACACCCCAGTCGCTTTTTCCCTTTGAAGCCAAGCTTCCGGCGAAAGCTGCCTGAAGCAATTCACCAACATCATGGAGGAGAATATCATGAAGAAATCGCTTTGCATTCTGGCCTCGCTCGCGGCCTTGCTGGCTGCGAACACGGCCTGGTCCCAGGACATCCAGAAGCAGACCCAGAACGACGAGTTGCGCGCACGCCTGCCGCAGGAGATTCGCGACGCGGGCAAGATGGTCGCCGTCAACAACGGGTCGTTCCCTCCCTATGAAATCGTCACCGGTACCGAACTGACCGGCGCCACCAAGGATATCTCGACAGCCATTGGCGAATTGCTCGGGATTGCCATCGACCATGCATCGGTTGCCGGTCTTCCGGCACTGCTCAGCGGCGTCAATTCCGGACGCTATCAGTTCGCCATGGGGCCGGTCGGCGACTATCCCGACCGCCAGAAGGCCAACGACTTCGTTGACTGGGCGCGCGAGTATGTAGTCTTCGCCGTCGAGAAGGGCAATCCCGCGGGCATCACCTCGCTCGATGCGACCTGCGGCAAGCGCATCGCCGTGATGGCCGGCGGCTCGGCGGAAAAGGTCATCAAGGAGCAGTCGGGAAAGTGCGTTGGCGCCAGCAAGCCGGCGGTCGAGGTGCAGTCCTTCACGGATCAGCCCAGCTCGATCCTCGCCGTGCGCTCGAAGCGCTCCGATGCATTCTTCTCCTCGCAGGCACCGCTGACCTATTTCGTACAGCAGGCCAATGGCCAGCTCGAGTTGGCAGCCGTCGGTCAGGCCAACGGTTTCAAGGACATCTACCAGGGTGCAGTCGTCAAGAAGGACTCACCGCTGGGCGGCGTGCTGCTCGACTCGTTCAAGATCCTGAAAGAGAACGGCACCTATGCCCAGATCATGAAGAAGTGGGGTCTTGAGAACAACATCATCGACACCCCCGGCATCAATCAAGGGCAGTAAGGGCCAATGTCCAGTTCCGCTCCGATCCAGACGGAGGACGCGCTGCGCGACGTAAAACTCGCGCACGTACCGTTCCCCCTCACGCGCGTGGCCCTGTGGGCCATCACCTTGGTCGTCGCTCTCGGCTTCGCCTATATCGTGGCGGTCAATCCGAACTTCGGCTGGCCGGTCGTTGGTCAGTACTTCTTCGACCCGACCGTCATGCAGGGCCTGTGGGTGACGCTCGGCCTGACGGTCGTCGCAATGATCATCGGCGTCGTCCTCGGGCTGATCCTGGCCATTGCACGCATGTCGCAGGATCGGCTGGCGTCTTCGCTGGCCGGCCTGTTCATCTGGTTCTTCCGCGGAACACCGCTGCTCGTTCAGCTCATCTTCTGGTACAACATGTCGACGCTGTTCCCGCGCATTTCCATCGGAATCGCGAGCTGGGACACGAATGACCTCATCACCCCCCTGACGGCCGCCATCGTTGGTCTTGCTCTCAACGAAGCGGCTTACATGGCGGAGATCATTCGCGGCGGCCTGCTTTCGGTGGACAGGGGCCAGGCCGAGACGGCGCAAGCCTTCGGCATGACCAAGGCGCGTGCGCTCAGGCGCATCATCATTCCGCAGGCGATGAGGTCCATCGTGCCGCCGACCGGCAACCAGTTGATCAGCATGATCAAGGCAACCTCGCTGGTCAGCGTCATCGCCATGGCCGATCTGCTCTACTCCGTCCAGTCGATCTACAACCGGACATTCGAGATCATCCCGATGCTCTTGGTGGCGGTGCTTTGGTACCTGCTCATCACGTCGATCCTGAATGTCGGGCAGGGCGCCATCGAACGCTATTACAATCGCGGCGAGCGCGGTGCGGCCGCCACGGATCGGAAGAAGGAAAATGCCATGCCTGCGGGAGCCGCCGATGAGCGCGTCTGAAACCGTCCTCGTACGTGCCCGTGGTGTCCACAAGGCATTCGGTCCGCTGGAGGTCCTGAAGGGCATCGACCTCGATGTCGCGGCCGGCGAAGTGGTGGTCATCCTCGGGCCGTCCGGTTCGGGCAAGTCGACCTTCCTCCGCTGCATCAATCATCTCGAGACGATCGACCAGGGCTTCGTCGAGGTGGACAAGGAGCAGATCGGCTTCCGCCTCAAGAACGGCCGCCTATACAAGCTCGGCAGCCGCGATATTGCCGCCCAGCGCAGCAGGATCGGAATGGTGTTCCAGCAGTTCAATCTCTACCCGCACATGACGGCCCTCGAGAACGTCATCGAGGCGCCCGTCGGCGTGCACAAGCAGAACCGGGCTGAAGCCACGCGCCATGCCCGCGAACTCCTCACGCGTGTCGGGCTTGCCGAGAAGGTCGACGCTTATCCTAGGCAATTGTCCGGTGGCCAGCAGCAACGCGTGGCGATTGCCCGTGCATTGGCGATCCGTCCGCGGTTGATGCTGTTCGACGAACCCACTTCCGCCCTCGACCCGGAGCTCGTGGGCGAGGTTCTGGCGACGATGCGTGATCTGGCCAGGGAAGGGCTCACCATGATCGTGGTCACCCACGAGATTGGTTTTGCCAAGGAAGCGGCTGACCGTGTCGTGTTCATGGATGGAGGCGTCGTGGTCGAGCAGGGTCCGCCCGCTGAGGTCCTGACCAATCCCAGGCATCCGCGCACCAGAAGTTTCCTCAGCCGCTTCATCTGACCGCTGGGCCTGACCAAGCAAGAATGCCTCATGTCTCAAGCTTCAAACCAGTTCGCCCGTATTGAGGATTTCGAGGACGGGGCTGCCAAACTTGTCGAAATGCGCAGGCATCTGCATGCGCATCCGGAACTGTCGTTCGAAGAAGTAGAAACGGCCGCCTATGTCGCCGAGCGGCTCGAAGGCTGGGGCTACGAGGTGACACGCAATGTCGGCGGCCTCGGGGTCGTCGGCCGGCTGAAGCAGGGCGAGGGCGGCCGCAGCATCGCCATACGCGCCGACATGGACGCCCTGCCGATCCAGGAGGCGACCGGCTTGCCTTATGCGAGCACCACGAACGGCAAGATGCACGCCTGCGGCCATGACGGCCACACGGCCATGCTGCTGGGCGCAGCCGAATATCTGGCACGCACGCGCCATTTCAACGGCACCGTCAACCTGATCTTCCAGCCGGCCGAGGAGGCAGGAAAGGGCAGTGGTGCCCAGGCTATGATCGACGACGGCCTTTTCGAGCGCTTTCCTTGCGATGCGATCTTTGGCCTGCACAACCATCCGGGTGCGCCGGCAGGAACCTTCCTCATGCGATCGGGGCCGCTGATGGCGGCCGCCGACACCGCGACGATCACCATCACTGGCCGTGGCGGCCACGCGTCGCGCCCGCATTTGACGGTCGATCCGATCGTGGTTGCGGCCAACATGGTCATGACGCTGCAGACCATCGTGTCCCGCAACGTCAATCCGACGGAAACCGCTGTCGTTACGGTCGGGACCATTCACGGCGGCACGGCGTCAAACGTCATCCCCGAAAGTGCCGAGATCGCCGTCAGCATCCGCTCATTCTCGCGGGAGGTGCGTGACACGCTCGAACAGCGCGTGCGTGATATCGCGACGTCCGTTGCCGGTGCCCACGGGGCCAGCGTTTCCATAGACTATGAGCGCGGCTATCCTGTGGTCACCAATTCGGAACAGGAGACCGCCTTCGCCACCACCGTGGTCCAGGAACTCGTGGGCGAGGACAAGGTGGGTGTCTGCCCGATGATCCCCGGCAGCGAGGATTTCGCCTATTTTCTGGAACACAAGCCAGGCTGCTTCCTGCGCCTCGGCAATGGCGAAAACTCGGCGATCCTGCATAGCTCAAGATATGACTTCAACGACGACAGCCTGACCGCTGGCGCGGCCATGTGGGCACGGCTCGCCGAGCGGTTTTTGTCAGCGTAGCGCGTCCGTAGCTTTCATCGGACGGCATTGCGCACGACGGGACGGGTAGCTTACGCAACGGCGTGAGCCGCGTTGGCCATTCTCCCGCGCCTAACCAACATCGCGGCAATTGTGCGAAGGGTTCACTCTGCACGCCGCATCAAGCGCCCTGGCGGCAGGACATGATGGACAAACAGCGAAAGGGCAGTTCGATGAGCTCATCAGGGCCATGAAGTATGTCGGCGTCGAAGATCAAGCTGTCGCCGGCGGCCATTCGGTAGATTTGGTCTCCATGACGGTAGGCGATCGTGCCTTGCAACACATACAGGAAGATCGTTCCCTCCCGACCGACTGAGGGAAAAGTATTCGTTTCATGATGCATTGTGATCAAGTGGGGTTCAACACTTAGACCAGCACTGCGGATATCTCCTAGGAGCTGTCGACAAGGCGCAGAGCGAAGCACGGTCGCGGCCCCAGGTGTTCCAGCCTTTGTGAATACAGCGGGACGTTCCCCGCCAAAGCAACTCACCAGCCAAGTGATTGGAACGGCTAATCCTCGAGATATCGCTTGCAAGGTCGTCAGCGAGGGGGAGATGCCTCCGTTTTCGATCTTTGACAGCATTCCTATGGACAGATCTGCAGCAGCCGCCAAGTCGCTGATTTTCATGCCATGTCGTGTTCGAATCGCGCGAACTGCTCGACCAATTGCGGAGTGCAATGATGGTTCCCTGGCGTTTTTCACTATCATCGTGACCTGCCGGGTTTGGGAAGGACGTGCGGCGGAGAGAGCGAAAATCAAGGGTGACCCGCCCAATCGGAGGCTCATCCAAGGTAGGACAAAAGGTTCTCGTGATGACTGGACCGGGAAGCGCCCGGTTCCATGCGCTCCCTCATCCCCGCTCTTGCAAACGGAGGATCCTGCCGGCCGGCGTCAGAAGTCCGGAAAAGAGCTGTAAGTGGAATGACCAGGGCCTGGGAAAGCGCCTGCAACGTCGACAGCGACGCCGATATAGTTCGAATCTCGATCTTGGACATCATGCCGAGCGAAAGACCGGCGGCCCGCGCACGTTCGGCCAAGGTAATTCCGCGTTGTCGGCGGCACGATCTCACCTTCTGTCCGATCGTCACCTCGAGAAAACTTCCAGCCAGGTATTGGCTGGCTTCCGCGACAGGCCACAAGCTTGGCGGCAGGCGGCCGCGTTCTTGCAAACGAACACGAGCATTGCTGACCGTTCTTCTCACCTGACACCTCCGATTTACCTGGATTCCGGGGCTGGCGCTGCATTCCGCAGCCAGCCAGCTTCCTGCGGCAGGGCAGTCTTGGGCACGCCCCGCGGGCGGACCTGACGCTCCAGATTTCGCCGGAGCTCGATCACAGGGCAGTGCGTCGGAAGCTCGATATCTGACAAGCGAAGGTTGTGGCCTTGCGCAACCGGTGTCCGGAGCCGGACATTTCTTGCCAGTGCGATCGGGAGGTACCCCATCTCAACGCTGCGAGCCGCAGTAGTCAGCTTGCCCCAGACGCAGAAACCGCCTTCGCCGTCCAGAATTTCGCCGGCAGCCAGATCGCGCTTTGCGACCGCGACGACGTCGGCCCCGAACCGCATTGGCGCGCCGGTAGGCTCGTTGCGAAGAGCCATGTGTGCAACCGAGATGCCGAGCTCCAGACCGATGAAGTGGAAGGGCTTGTACGTGCAGCCAAATCGTCCGCTGACGTCGGTGCTGATGCCGTATTCGCCGAAGCAGCGTGCGACATAATCGGAGGGTGCTTCGAAGACGGTGAAGACGCCCCATCTGAGGTGATCCGCCACCTCGCTGCCATCGTCGAGCACCGACGAGACGACCTCCACCCGGCCCGTGCCCGCGGGCATGTCGCCATTGTCGCGCGGCCTCAGCCGCTCTGCCAGGTCGCCCGCGCCGCAGGCAGGAAACTCCAAGCCATCGACAGGGGCATCGAGGCCGGTTGCATTGGCCACGGATGCCATTTCCAGGGCCGACTTCGTGCCGTCGAGGAACGAGTTGAACATCCTCGGGTTGAGGCGGCCTAGCCTGGCCTGCTGCGGCGTCAGGCTGTAGTGCTCCCAGACCGTGTCCGGCGTCGAATTGTGATAGTGGGGGCGGTGCTTGGTGCCCTTGCCGGCTGCAACCACATGGAAGCCCGAGGCACGCGCCCAGTCGACCATTTCGCAGATCAGTGCAGGCTGGTCGCCATAGGCCAGCGAGTAGATCACGCCCGCCCGCTTGGCCTCCGCGGCCAGTGCCGGGCCCACCAGGGCATCGGCCTCGACATTGACCATCAGCACATGCTTGCGGAAACGGAAGCACTCCAGCGCGTGCCGGGCGCCGGCGAGCGGATCGCCGGTTGCTTCGACAACGATGTCGACGAACGGGCTCCGGATCAGGTCGAGTGGATATTCGGTCAGCCCGATGCGTCCTTCGCGTACCGCGTCCTCGATGTTACGCCGGGAGACCATCTCCGCGGGATGGCCGGCGACCGTGAATGCCGCCTCGGCATTCCCAAGCGAAAGGTCCGCGATCGCCGCCAGCTGTAGACCGGGTGTCCTGAGGCACTGCGAAACGAACATCGAGCCGAACTTTCCGGCGCCGATCAGGCCGACGCGTATGCCGCGTCCTTGCGCCTCCAGGCTACAGAGCTTGGCGTGCAGGTTCATCGAGCGTCTCCATCGTGGTTGCAGTCAGCGCGTTGCTGCAGACAATCGGCACGGGATGGAAATGGCCGGCCGTTGCCGGCCGGCGTCGTGATCAACGGGCCGTCAGCGCTGATAGGCGGCCTTGGCGACCATCGTTCGCGTCGACAGCGCCCAGAACAGAAGGAAGCTGCTTGTCACCGTGGCCGGCGCGGAGAGCAGTTCCAGCTGCGGAATGGCGAGCAGCACGATGCCGATGGCAACCGCACCGAACCAGGCGACCATTCCAGGCGCATAGTAGGCCGGAAAATCGTCGTCTGGCCGCGCACCTTCCTCGCCGGTGCCGTCATGTTGCCCGCACAGGATGTAGGCCAGCGCGACGCCGACCCATGCGACCACGAATATCCCCTGATAGGCGAGCGCAACGAGCAGATACTGGAAGATATTTGCGAGCATCACGAAGTAGACGATGACGCCGACGATGATCGCCCAGACGTATTTCGGCATGTCGAGCTTGAACACCAGCCGGAAGAACGCCTGCATGTTGACGGTCGACAGATAGAAGTTGGTGGTGTTGATCCGGGTTTGGCTGATCCAGACGAACAGCAGGCCCAGAGCACCCATCATCACGATGAGAGCCTTGACGACGGAGACTTCTGACGTCGCCCCCTCGAGCGGGATCGTCTGCACGAGGAAGATCCCGACGAGGCCGTTCACGAAATAGGTGAGCGTGTAGAACGGCAGGCCGAAGTTGAAGATGGCGTGGTAGTTCTCGTCCTCCTGCTTGCCGAAGCGGGCAAAGTCGAACGTGCACATCATCATCCACCAGACGCCCATGAAGGCGATGAAGACATTGATCCAGCCATAGGGTGGAGCGCCGCCTTCCGGCGTCATCGTGAGCCAGGCGTTGCTGTAGCCGTAATGGGAAATCGCGTAGACCACCGTACCCATCAGGCCGAAGAGATACAGCGGCAGCAGGTAGCCGTTGAACTTGTCGAGCCAGTGCTGGACGCTGCCGAGGATCAGCGGCACGCTGTAGATGCAGACGATAAGTGCCGCGACCGCGAAGCTTAGGCCTTCGAAATAGTATGTCGCGGCGGTGGAAATCACCGAGCCTTCGAACACAGCGTAATAGATGCTGCTGACGGCGTAGATGAAGGTAGCGATCGCCGATCCGTAACGCCCGAACAGCATCCTGGAGAACAGCGAGACCGACAATCCCGAGCGGATCGCGTAGCGCGTGATCACGGCATTGATCGCCGAATACGAGATCACGGTCAGGATCAGGCCGATGATCGTGTTGGCCGTACCGTAGATCTCGGCGAGCGTAGCCGAGATGATCAGAAAGAACATGGCGCTGCAGATCGCCCAGAAAGCCATCGTGAGATTAAGCTTCGGCATGCGACCGCTCGGCGGCACGGGCCTTTGCGAATAGTCCAATTCACCTGCGACATCGATACTTCCAGACATAGCTCTCCTCCGTATTTCTTGTTCTTGGGCTATATTGGCTGAGGCGGCGGCAAGCCCGGTGCCGGGCTTGCCGCTGGTGAGATCAGGCCACCTTCAAGGTCGCCCTGGCGGATTGGTCCGCCGTCCAGTAGGGGACGGTCCTGCGCTTGAGCATGGCGCGGAATTCGGCGGTCGTGTCGGCGAGAAGTTCGCCGGAGCCCCAGTCGACAATGACGCCGTATTGCCGGATCAGGTCGAACATATCGAGTTCCCGCGCCCGATAGCGCGCCGCGATCCTTTCGGCGTCCTCGTTCAGCCATTCCCTGCGGTGCGACGCGATCCGGGCGCGCTCGGCAAGCGTTGCCTGCTCGTCGAGCCTGTATTCGCACAGCTCGGCGTCGACCTCGTGAACGACGACGCCGTAGTCCTTCTTGGCCCGTCCGACCGAGACATAGCCTTCGATCACGTCGTTCAGCACCGCCTGGATGTCGCGGTTGAGCGGATCGCCGAGGCCGCCACCGCCGGCCGAGGGGCGCTGGACGGTGTCGCCCTGCTGCAGCGGGACGCCCGAGAAGAGGGAGCCGAGATAGCGCTCCTTCTCCTGGCCCTGATTGATCCAGACGCCATGGGGAATTGACGGCAATCCGCCCCACAGCCCCCAGGTGATCGAGCGTTCGCGGTCGCAGCAATAGGACACCACGGTGCGTTCGCAGGCATAGAGCGTGCCACCCTTCTGCACCCCGAGGCCGCCGCGGAATTCACCGGGGCCACCGGAATCGACCATCAGCTCGTGACAGGTCGTGAGTACCGGCGACAGGCGCTCCTGGCCCTCGAAGGGCTGCGTTCCAAGCTGCACGCCGAACACCGGGCCGGTGGCCGCCCAGCCGTCGCGGCCGTTGCGCGCCCCCCAGCCCCCGACCATCCAGTCGTACCACATGAAGTACGGCTTGCCTTCGTGGCGCGTGTCGCGACCGCCGATGAGCAGGTAGTCGAGATTGAAGGTGCAGGCCATGGCCCGCTCGGGCAGAACCTCGGCCCAGAGTTCGAAAACCGCGTTCATGATCTTCTCGAAGGGACCGGAGGCGAAGCCGGCGACGGGCGTCGGCCACTCGGCGTTGACGACCGATCCCAACGGGCCGGCATCGACCGTGACGACGCGGTAGAAGCCGGAGTTCATGGGAATGTCGGGCGACTGCATCTTGGTGCCGGCGACCACCGCTGCGAACGCACCGCCATAGCAGCAGTTCAGGAACGAGCCGACCGTCTTGGGGTGCGACCCGGTCAGGTCGTAGTGGACGCGGTCGCCGTCGATGGTCATCTTGACCTTGATCGGCACCAGGCCTTCGCCTTCATCCGGATCGACGTCGATGTAGTCGATTGTCTCCCAGGTGCCATCCGGCAGTTCCGAGATGCGCTGGCGCGTCATGTCCTCGACGTAGTCCTGGACCTCGTTGAACGACTTCTTGATGGTCTCGACACCGTACTTGTCGCAGAGGCGCTGGATCTCGCGCTCCGCGAGCCGGCAGGCTTCCGACTGGGCCTGCAGGTCACCGATGATGTCGTTCGGCGCGCGGGTGTTGTGGGCGATCAGTTCGGCGACGTCGGAGAGGTAGACGCCCTTGCTGTAGACGCGGATCGGGGTGATGCGCAGGCCTTCGGCCATGTGATCGAGCGCGTTGACGTTGAACGAGCCCGGAACGGCGCCGCCGACATCCGCCCAGTGGCCGTTGGCCTGGGCGAAGCCCAACAATTCGCCCTTGTAGAACATCGGCGCAAAAAGGCGCGTGTCGTTGAAGTGGGTACCGCCCTGGTAGACGTCGTTGATGACGAAGACGTCGCCGGGATGGACATCCTGGCCGAACTTCTTGATCACCGCCTTGGCGGTCAGGTGCAGGGTTCCGACATGCGCGGCGATGTCGCCGCTGCCTTGCATGATCGTGTCGCCGGTCGGATCGCACAGGGCGGACGAAAAGTCTCGCGAGTAGATGACGAAAGAGTAGCAGGTTCGCAGGATCTGCTCGGCCATCTGGTCGACGATGTTGACATAGGCGTTCTTGAGAACTTCGAACGTGACCGGATCGAGCGTGCGGCGGTCTTTCTTCAGTGCCATTTCAATTCTCCGATTCAAGCTTGTTCAGCGTTGGGGGCGGGTTCAGGAAAGCTGCGGAACGTGCATCTTGATGATCAGATACTCGTCCACTTCGGCCTTGATCCCGGGCGGCACGACGATGGTGGAGTCGAGCTGGTCGATGATCGCAGGACCCTCGACGACCGCACCTGCATGCAGGATTGAGCGGTCGTATACCGGCGTCTTGATGCGCTGCGGCGCTTCGTCGAAGCGCACCAGGCGCTGGCCGATCGGTGCCGGAAGGGGGGCGTCGCGCAGTGGGTGCTTCGCCAGTTCGGCCTTGCGGTTCAGGCCGGTCGCCTTGACCTGGATGCGGCACACTTCGACCGGGGCATCCGGCCGGGAGTAGTTGTGCTCGCGGCCATGCTCCTCGTGGAACTGCCTGACCGCCTCATCGAGGTTGGCGATGTCGGCACTCACAGGGATCGACATCGACCGCCACTGGCCGAGATAGCGCATGTCGATGTAGCGCTGGAACAGCATGCGGTCGGGCGAGATGTCCTCGCTGAGCAGCCGTTCGCGGCCGTCTTCCTCGAGGACGCGGAATGCGCTGTTCAGTTCGGTCATGTCGATATCACCGACCGTATCGGTGTACATCTGCGTGATGTCGTGGGTGATGTCGACCAGCAGGCAGCCCAATGCGGAGGTGACGCCAGGGTTTGGTGGGATGAGCACGACAGGGATGTACAGATCCCTGGCCAGCGCTACGCCATGCAGCGCGCCGGCACCGCCGAAGGCAACCAGCGCAAAGTCGCGCGGATCGTAACCCTTGCGGAGGGAGACCAGGCGAACGGCATCGGCCATGTTGGCATTGGCGACCTTGAGGATCGACAGCGCCGCCTGCTCGGTGTCCATCCCGAACGGTTCGGCGATGACGCGGTTGATCGCGCCTTCGGCCAGCTTGACGTCGAGTTCGACCCTGCCGCCGGCAAGCTTGGTGCCGAGACGTCCGAGAAAGACGTTGGCGTCGCAATTGGTGGGCTCGGTGCCACCGTGGTTGTAGCAGACGGGACCTGGCGTCGAGCCCGCCGACTGCGGACCGTTGCGCAGGGCGCCGGCTGCGTCACGCCAGGCCAGCGATCCGCCGCCCGCACCGATGGTCAGGACCTCGATGCTGGGGAAGCGGATCGGATAGCCGTATTCGACATGCCAGTCGTTGGTGACGTGAAGGTGGCCGTCGGAGCAGAGGCTGATGTCCGTGCTCGTGCCGCCCATGTCGAGGCTGATGGAGTTCTTGTACCCGGCCAGTTCCGAGATGAAGCGGCTTGCAATGGCGCCGGCGGCAATGCCGGATGCGGCCAGTCGCGCGGCAAACTTGGTGGCGCCCTTGGCCGTCATCACGCCGCCGCCGGAATGGAGCAGCAGCACCTCGCCGCTATAGCCGCCGTCCTGCATGCGGCTTTCGAGTTCGGCGCCGTATTGTCCCGCGACCGGTCCCAGAACGGTGTTTGCCACGGTGGTGTTGAAACGCTCGTGCTCGAAGATCTCCGGCATGATGTCGCTCGACAGCGAAATCGAAGCGCCGGGCAGTTCCTCCAGCAGGATGTCGCGCATCCGCTGCTCGTTTTCCGGATTGACGAAGGAGTTGACGAAGCAGATTGCGACGTTGCTGACATTGCGCTTTTTGATCACGCGAGCGAGTTCGCGCGCCTCGGCTTCATCGACGCCCTCGATGACCTTGCCCGAGTAGTCGACGCGCTCGGTGACGGCCAACCGGTCGCGGCGCGGCAGATAGGGCGGCGCCATTTCCTTGTAGGTGTCCCAAAGATCGTCACGGGTGCCGCGCCGGATTTCGATGACGTCGCGAAAGCCCTTGGTCGTGACCATGATGGCCGGCGGGAAGCGGCGGGTGATCAGGGCGTTCGTGGCCAGCGTCGTACCATGCGAAAACAGGATGATGTCGCGCAGCGCCACGCCGCCCGCCTCGATGCCCTTGAGCACGCCGTCGATAGGATCCGGCGTCGTCGGCGTCTTGGCGACATGTATCTTGCCGGAAGCCTCGTTCAGGATGCACACGTCGGTAAACGTGCCGCCGACATCGCAGGCCACACGCACCGCAGTGCTGAAGGTTTCGACCTTGTTCACTTCCGGTTCCTCCTCATGCTGATGTTTGTTCCGGTTTTGCAGAAGCGGAGATTTTCTCGGCAAAGCTCCGCACGCCTGAGATCCAGCGGGGATCCCAGTTGTTCTTGTTGGTGAGCAATTCGCGTTGCTCGCGGCGGTAATGGGTATTGTCAGCGTCGTTGCTGCCTGCGGAGCCGCGGTAAGAGCGGGCGCAGCGCATTGGTCTTGAACGCAAAAAGGCTCCGGCGGAACGACCCGCAGGAGCCTTTTTGCTCTTGTCTCAGCCCGCATCGTCGCGGGCGTGATGGCCATAACCATCCGAGATTTACATTTTTCTGTCAACTGGCAATTCGCTTGGGCGCGTCGGCGCAGCAAAGCCGGCTATCGCCAGGATTGGGTACGCTGGTGCAGGTTCTGTTCGATCATTCGCGGATCGACGCGGGATGTGCGTTCGATCGGGATTGGCTTCCGGTCGGCCGCAAGCGAGTTGACTGGCAACCTGGCTTCAGGCAGAACTTACGTAAGGACAGCGATGTCCCCATGTCGGTCGAGCAAAGGCGCTTGCTGCGGTTTCTCCCGCGCTGGGCGCTTTTTTTGTGCCGAGTTCGCGGATGAACAATCTGACGGAGTTGGCAATTGATTGCGACAAGAACCGATGAGCCGATGAAAGTCGGCGTGTTGTTCTCCCAGACCGGGGTCACTTCGGTGACGGAGCGCAGCATGCTGAATGCGACGCTGTTTGCCATCCACGAGGTCAACGAGGCCGGCGGCATCAACGGGCGCGAATTCGTCCCCGTTCACTATGATCCGGCCTCTGACGCGGTCGCCTACAATCGCCTTGCAAACAGGTTGCTTGTCGATGACGGCGTCAAGATCATCTTCGGCTGCTACATGTCGAGCACCCGCAAGGCGGTGCTGAAGGCGGTCGAACAACGCAACGGGTTGCTGTGCTATCCCGCCCAGTATGAAGGTTTCGAGTACTCACGCAACGCCATCTATTGCGGTGCTGCACCGAACCAGAACAGCGTTCAGCTGGGGGAGCATCTGCTGAACCATGTCGGCAGGCGCTTCTACATGGTCGGCTCCGACTACATATGGCCGCGCGAGTCCGATCGCATCATGAGCGAGATGGTGCTCAAGCATGGCGGAGAAGTGGCCGGCCGAGGATACCTGAAACTCGACGCAAGGCGGTTGGCCTATAGGCCGCTCATCGCCGACATCAAACGCAAGCGGCCAGACCTGATCTTCTGCAATTTCGTCGGCGAGAGCATTATCCATTTCTATCAGGCGTTCGCGGAGGCCGGCCTGGACGCGCAGTCGATGCCAATTGCGAGCCTGACCACCAGCGAGTCCGACATCCGGGCGATGGGCGTCGAGCTAGGCGCCGGGCACATCACATCGGCAACCTATTTCCAGTCCGTCGGCGGGCTGCAGAACGAACGGTGCGTAGAGCGCTACAAGAAGAAATTCGGCGCAGATGCAGTGACGAACATGTGCTGGGAGGCGGCCTACTTCCAAGTCCATGTTGTGGCGAATGCCCTGCGCAAAGCCAACACCGACGATGTCGAGGCGCTGCGGCCGGCCATTCTCGGTGCGGAGTTCGATGCACCCCAGGGGCGCATCCGAATCGACCCCGACAACGCGCACACTTATGTGTGGCCACGGGTGGCGCGGGCGCGCGAAGACGGACAGTTTGAGATCCTGTCGAAATCTGCATCTGCAATTCGGCCCGATCCCTACTTGGCCAGCTACAACCCCGAAGAATGGGGTGAGCAATTGGCACTGCACTCGATATGACCCTGCGCCGAGGGGCGCAGGGCAAGCAACGGAACAAGACCATTGGCAGGCGTTGGATTTTCCGGGACAACGACATTGCCGCGATGAGGAACAATGGTATCACGTAGCCCCCACGTGGCGCCGCATGACGGATCCGCGCCGATCCAGATCAAGGACATACGGTCGCTCCGCGTCCTGTTGCTTCAGCCCAAGAGCAACGAGGGCGAGGAGTTGTGGCAGCACCTCAACAGGATCGGCTGCCAGGTCCAGACCAACTGGCCACCGCCGGCGGAAATTCCTGCCAACATCGACGTTGTATTCGCCTTCATCCGCCCACTGGTCGAAGGCGACATCGCCTGGAACTGGAATGCGGACGATCCACCGGCGGTGCTCATTGCGATCGTCGACTACGAGAATCCGATCATCGTCGAGAAAGTGCTGCGGTTGCGGGCCCAGGCGGTGATCGGCCTGCCGCTTCGGACCTTTGGAATTCTTGCCAACATACTCCTCAGCGTCAACAATCACCGGCGCGAGGCTCGCCTGCGCACCCGCGTGGATCGGCTTTCCGCGAAGCTTAAGGCGCACCGCGACATCGACAAGGCCAAAGAAATCCTGATGGCCACCAACAAAGTGTCGGAACAGGTCGCCTACGAGACCTTACGCGAGCAGGCCATGAACAAACGCACCACGATCGAGGCGATTGCCCTTACGATCATCAACGCCAGCGACATGTTAAACCTCCCACTGCATCACGCTGCAGACGTCGGCTAATCTCACGCCGCTGGGCGGGTTGATGCGGTCCGCTCAGAAGCTCGTGCCCCCGCGTCGATAACACCTAAGGGACGCACTGCTGTCCCGAACGGTCGCATCGCTCGATGGCGGCACTCCGGCAGGAAGCCCGATTCCTACTTGTCTCCTTCCGTTCGATGCGGCATACGGCGCTCATATTAGGGAGTGCTCATGGGCGGTTACGCAGTCAAAGAAA
The DNA here is from genome assembly GCF_039907765.1 of Mesorhizobium sp. CC13. Classification (NCBI taxonomy): domain Bacteria; kingdom Pseudomonadati; phylum Pseudomonadota; class Alphaproteobacteria; order Hyphomicrobiales; family Phyllobacteriaceae; genus Mesorhizobium; species Mesorhizobium sp. CC13. The sequence continues at coordinate 25,354 of NZ_JARDJI010000007.1, forward strand.
TCTTTCTGACGCTCCAGGGGGAGGGGGTGCACGCCGGACGAGCCGCCGTGTTTTGCCGCTTTACGGGGTGCAACCTTTGGACGGGCAGGGAGGAAGACCGGCCAGGTGCGCAATGTACATTCTGCGATACGGATTTCGTCGGAATGGACGGCACGAAAGGTGGACGTTACCAGACGGCGGACGAGCTGGCCAAGGCAATTGCTTCGGAATGGATGGGGGCAGAAAGCCGCCGCTTCTGCGTTCTCACCGGCGGCGAGCCATTTTTGCAGGTCGATGCGGAACTCGTCGCAGCGTTGCACGATCACGGCTTCGAAATTGCAGTCGAGACCAATGGGACGATTGCTGCACCGACCGGGCTGGACTGGATCTGCGTCAGTCCGAAAGGGGACACGGAGCTCAAGGTCCGAACCGGCCAGGAACTCAAGCTGGTGTATCCGCAAGTCGACGCACCGCCTGAGCGTTTTGCCGGCCTCGGCTTCGAACAGTTTTCGCTCCAGCCCATGGATGGGCCGGACGCCATGGAAAATACTCGGCGCGCCATTGCCTATTGCCTGGCTCACCCGCAATGGCGGCTGAGCATCCAAACCCACAAGCTTGTTGGAATCCGATGAAGATTACCCAGGCATTCACTTTCGAGGCGGCCCACAGATTGCCGAACGTGCCGGCACAACACCGGTGCCATCGCATGCATGGCCACTCCTACCGCGTTGAATTGCAGCTCGAGGGGCCAGTGGATCCAGAGACTGGCTTCGTGGTGGACTTCTTCGAAGTCGAAGGCGCCTTCGGCCCACTCCTGACCAGGCTGGATCATCACTGCCTGAACGAAATCGACGGTCTTGCCAACCCGACCGCGGAAAACATCGCCGTCTGGATCTGGCGACATTCAAAACCGCTGCTGCCGCTGCTTTCAGGGGTGAAGGTGTTCGAAACGCCGCACTGCTGGGCCGAGTATGATGGCGGCTGACCCGGTTCAAAGGTGAAAAGATGGAAACGAGTGCTCTTGTTCTCTTCTCTGGCGGGCAGGATTCGTCCACCTGTCTCGCCTGGGCGCTCGATCGCTTCGAGAAGGTCGAGACTGTCGGCTTTGACTACGGGCAGCGACACCGCATCGAACTCGATTGTCGAGAGAAGGTACGCGCGGGCGTCGTGGGAAGCAGACCCCAGTGGCGATCCAGGCTTGGCGCAGATCACACGATTGGACTGGCTGCCTTGGGCGAGGTCTCCTCGACGGCCTTGACCCGTGAGGTCGCCATCGAGATGGACGGTGACGGGCTGCCGAACACATTCGTGCCGGGCCGCAACCTGATCTTTCTCACCTTCGCTGCGGCTTTGGCCTACCGTCGCGGATTGCGGCACATTGTCGGCGGCATGTGCGAAACGGACTATTCCGGATATCCGGACTGTCGCGACGACACCATCAAGGCGCTGCAGGTCGCATTGAACCTCGGCATGGATCGCCGCTTTGTCCTGCACACGCCTTTGATGTGGATCGACAAGCGGGAAACCTGGCTGCTTGCGCAGAACCTCGGTGGCCAGAACCTTGTCGATCTGATCGTCGAGGAAACCCATACATGCTATCTCGGCGAACGCGGGCAGCGGCACGACTGGGGCTACGGCTGTGGCGAGTGCCCTGCCTGCCAACTGCGCGCACAGGGATGGCGAGGCTACAAGGCCTCGGTCGGGGGCCACTGAAACCGAAACTGGCCAACATTGAAATGCGATGACGGCTTCGTTCTATCCTCGCCGTTTTTCGGCAGCCGCAATCGCGCGCAAACCGGCTGTTGCCAAGTGCAATAGGGAGTCGCTCAGGGGTTTCTCCGGATACGTCAGATAGACGGGACGAACGAATTCGGGGGCTTCGGCAACAACCGTAAGTCTTGAAGTTTCGATCCAGGGCAGCACGATACTGTGCGGCAGATAGGCCGAGGCGCGCCGGTCCAGTACGAATTGCAGGCCAAGGTAAGCTGGGTTTACGGTGATCGCCGGCGTCGACAATCCGGGGAACACCGCGCGGTGTCCGGCGTGGAACTGTTCGTCCCACTCGACATAGACGTAATGCTCCTCCCATTTCTCGGCGCGCTCGGTGTCGCAGACCAGTACCAGCCGCTCCTGCGTCAGCTCTTCGAGTGCCAGACCTGGTTGGCGTGGCGGTACGAAAACGAGGCCCAGATCGAGTTTTCCTCCGATCAGCCGCTCGGTGACGTTGTCCGAATAGCTGGCTTCCAGGCGCAAGGCGACGTCAGGCGCATGCTCCCGCATGTAGGAAACCCAGGGGTGCATAAGCGTGTACCAGAGGCTGCTGGCGCCGCCGAGCCGCAGGCTCGTCTTGTAGCCTGGCGGCAGGGCTATCTCGCGTTGCGCTTCCTGCCAGTCATGCAGGATCGATCTGGCTCTTGGCTCGAGTTGCCTGCCGGCGTCGGTCATCACCGTTCCGTCGGCATCGCGCCGGAACAAGGTCTGGCCAAGCTGATCCTCCAAAGCCCGGATGCGCGCGCTGATCGTCGATTGCGTGACGTTCAGCCGTTCGGCAGCGACCGTAAAGCTGCGCGTCGCGACGATCTCCAGGAAACTGCGCAGCTGTTCTGCTCTCATTAAGGGGGGTCCATCGAAATTTTCGATATAGTGCATGCAAAAGATTATCTTGCAAAGGCTGCTTCCGCCTCTGAATGTGGCGGCGTCATCGCATTTTTGCTTCGATCCGCTCCAGGAGTTACGAATGCCTAGCCGCCGCGATCATGACTACCTCCCGATCCTCAAGAACGACTTTTCCGATGGCAAGATCAGCCGCCGATCTTTCCTGCGGACGGCTACGCTTCTCGGCATGTCGGCCACCAGCGCGTATGTTTTTGCCGGGGGCAGCGCCACGCCGCTGCGGGCGGAGGAGGCAAAACCCAAGGGTGGCACGCTGCGCATCAGCACCACGGTTTATGACGTGAAGTCGCCCGCCACGGCCGCAACGCTTGCTCATCCGGTGGTTTATTCGCAGGTGGTCGAGTATCTGGCCAAGATCGGCGCGGACAACGTTACGCGTCCGCATCTGCTTTCGTCCTGGGAGCCTTCCGCCGACCTCAAGACGTGGACGCTGCACATCCGCAGCGGCGTGAAGTGGCACAGCGGCCGTGACTTCGTCGCCGCCGACGTCGTCTGGAATCTCACAAGACTGCTCAGTGACGAAGCCGGGTCCTCGATGGTCGGCCTGATGGAAGGCTACATGCTGAATTCCGTCGACACCGGCAAGAAGGACGAGAAGGGCAAGGCGATCATTCGGCACGAGCTCTGGGACCCGAAGGCCATCGAGAAGGTCGATGACATGACCGTGCGGCTCAACCTCAAGCGGCCGCAGCTGGCAGTGCCTGAACACCTCGCCCACTATCCGGCAGTCATGCTGTACCCGGAGGAGAAAGGCATATTCGGTGTCGGATCGATTGGCACCGGTGCCTTCACGCTGAAGGAGATCAACGTTTCGCGCAACGCCGTACTCGAGGCGGTCGAAGGCTATTGGGGCGAGGGCCCTTATCTCGGCAAGGTCGAGTTCATCGACCTCGGCGGCAGCGAGCAGGCCATCGTCAACGCGTTGATGTCGGGACAGGTGGACGGCGCCTTCCAGGTGCTGCCCGAGTTCTTTCCGGTCCTGAGCAAGCAGGAAAATCTGCAGTACTACGAAGTCACCACGGCCGATACTTCGGTCTGCCGCATGAACCTCAAGCACAAACCCTTCGACGACGTCCGCGTGCGCCAAGCGTTCCGTCTTGCGGTCGATGTTCCCCAGGCAAAGGAGGTCACGCTCGGCCAGTTCGGCGTCCCGGCGGAGCATCACCATGTCTCGCCGATTCATCCCGAATACGCAAAGCTCCCGGCGCTAGGGCGCGATCTCGATAAAGCCAGGGCGCTGCTGGCGGAGGCCGGCTATCCCGATGGCGTGGATGTCGAACTCGTCATTGCTCAGAACCCGCCCCACCACATGCGCAATGCGACTGCGTTGACCGAGATGTGGAAGGAAGCGGGCATACGCGCCACGATCAAGGTCGTGCCCAACGCGCAATATTGGGACATCTGGACCTCCGCGCCTCTCGGCATAACCGTCTGGGCGCATCGTCCGCTTGGTGTCATGAACCTCTCGCTCGCCTACCGGTCAAACGTTCCGTGGAACGAAACCGCCTTCGCCAGCGAGCAATTCGACAAGCTTCTCGACGAGGCCGAGGCCATCCCCGATCCGAAGGCACGCAGCCTAAAAATGGCTGAGATCGAGGAGTTCATGCAACGCGAGGGCCCGATAGTGCAGACCTACTGGCGCAACCTGATCACTTTCTACGACAAGCGTGTGATGGGCGTCGCCATGCATCCCACCTACATGGTCTCGGCCAACGAACTCGCGATCAAGCCGGCATGAGCACCGTGCGCGCGTCCCATTTCCGCGGAACTCGTTCGGTCGGGAAGCGCCGATGATAGGGTTTCTCCTGAGGCGTCTTTCCCAGTTCGCACTGACTTTTGCGGCAGCCTCGTTCCTGCTCTTTGCGGTGACCGAGTTTTCTCCCGGAGACATCGCATCGAAGATCCTTGGACCTTACGCGGTGCAAAGCCAGGTCGACCTGCTGCACGAGAGGTTGAAACTCGACGACCCTCTGCCGGTTCGGTATTTTCGCTGGCTCGGGACCCTGCTCGGACTCGTCGACAACCCCCTTGGAGGCGATACGACCGGGTTGGGCCTGACCGATCCGCGCGGCAGCCGCTACTTCGGTAATCTCGGCTATTCGCTGATGCTGAAGGAGCCGGTTGTCGATGTGATAGGCGACCGGCTCGGCTATACGGTTCTTCTCACGCTCTGGGCTGTCGTCTTCATCGTGCCGATTTCGATCGCGGTCGGCGTCGCGGCAGGCATGAACCAGGGCAAGGCGCTTGACCGGGTGCTTTCCACTTCGGCCGCGGTCCTGACCTCGTTGCCGGAATTCGTAGTCGCCGTCGCCCTCATTTTCGTAGCGGTCGCATGGCTCGGCTTGCTTCCCGGAACCAGCACGATGACCGGCGGCTCATGGTCCACGACCGCTCAGCTCATCCTGCCGGTGACTGTGCTCGTAATCGCCTCTGCAAGCTATGTCTCGCGCATTGTCAGAGCTTCCGTAGTCGACACGTTGCGCCGGCCGTATGTCCGAACTGCCCTGCTCAAGGGCCTGCCTCGCCGGCAGATCATTGTTCATCACGTTCTGCGCAATGCGATGATCCCGCCCATCACGGTCATCCTGTTGCAGGTGAACTGGCTCTTGACCGGTGTCGTGGTGGTCGAGTCGATCTTCGCCTATCCCGGGGTTGGTTCACTTCTCCTCCAGGCAGGTCTGTTCGGCGACATCTATCTGGTCCAGGCGCTGACACTGCTGGCGCTGGCCGTGGCGGTCGGAACCCAGCTCATTGGGGACCTGTGCTACATGGCGCTCGATCCCAAGATCAAGGTGGTCTGACATGACACTATCGTCATCCACCTACAGGGAGACTCTGTCCTGGGCGACGGCAGGCTCCCGCCTATTGCTCCGGGTGGCCGCCATTTCGCGCAATCCCACCGCGTTCGCCGGCCTGTCGGTTCTGGTCTTCTGGGCGACCGTTGCCGTCCTGGCGCCGCTGATTTCGCCATACGATCCGACCGCGATCGATTTCTCCGCGGCCGCCGACCCGATGCCATCATGGTCGCATTGGCTAGGCAATGATTCGTCCGGCAGGGATCTTCTTTCCCGGATCATCTGGGGCGCGCGCACGACCTACACCGTCGTTCCGCTCGCAGTCGGCTCGGCCTTCATCCTGGGCATCGCGCTCGGCGTTCCGGCCGGCTATTTCGGCGGCTGGGCGGACACGTTCATCAGCCGCGTTTCGGACGTCATCCTCGCCTTCCCGGTGCTCATTCTCTACATCATCCTGATCACCGCGCTCGGCCCGTCGCTGATCAACATCATTGTCGCCGTGACCCTCTCCTACGCGCCTGGCGTCAGCCGGCTGGCGCGCGGCATCACCCTGTCGCTGCGCGAACAGGACTATATCGCGGCAGCGCAGCTGCGGGGCGAATCGAGCCTCTACATCATGTTGGTCGAAATCCTGCCGAACGCGCGCGGACCCCTGCTCGTCGATCTGTGCCTGCGCGCCGGCTACACCGTCATCATGGTCGGCACGCTTGGCTTTCTCGGTCTGGGCCTGCCGCCGCCCACGCCCGACTGGGGCGGCATGGTTGTGGAGAGCGCCCATTTCCTTTCGACCTACTGGCACATGTCCCTGTTTCCCTGCGTGGCGATTTCGAGCGTGGTCATTGCCTGCAACCTCCTTGCCGACAGCCTGCGAAGGGATCCGGGACGATGAGCGAACAGATGCTGCTCTCCGTGCAAGACCTGTCGATCGCCTACCGGAAGGGCGGCGCGACGCTTCCGGTCGTCAGGGACTTCTCGCTGAGGCTGGCTCCCGGGGAGACCTACGGGCTGGTCGGCGAATCCGGCTGCGGCAAGTCCACCGTGGCCTACGCCTTACTGGGCTATCTTTCGGAGAACGGCGTACTCACGGGTGGCACGATCAGGCTGAACGGAGTTGACGTAACGACGCTCGACGACGCGGGATTGCGTGGCTTGCGGGGTGGCGACGTAGCCATGGTCTATCAGGAGCCTGTCAGCGCCCTGAACCCGGTGCTGACGGTCGGACGTCAGCTTGTCGAGGCGAGGCAAGCACACAGGACATGTTCGGCGGCCGAAGCGCGCATGGCTGCGATCGCGATGATGCAAGCGGTGCGGCTGCCCGATCCGAATACGCTGTTCGACCGCTACCCGCACGAACTGTCCGGCGGACAGGCACAGCGGATCGTCATTGCCATGGCGCTTCTTGCCGAGCCGAAGCTGCTGGTGCTCGACGAACCGACGACGGGCCTCGACGCGACCGTCGAGGCCGAAGTCGTCGACCTCATCGCCGATCTGGGACGCCGGTTCGGCATGGGCATCCTCTACATCTCGCACAATCTCGCCCTGGTCGGCCGCATCTGCGAGCGAGTTGGCGTGATGTATGCCGGTCGCCTCGTCGAGGAAGCCCCGGCAGGCCAGCTTTTCTCGTCTCCGCGCCATCCATACACGGCGGGTCTTCTGGGCTGCCGCCCCTCCGCGGACGACAGGTCCGCGCGCAGGCGTCTGGCCACCATCCCCGGTCAGGTTCCGCTGCCGGGGCAGGTGCCGCCGGGATGCGCCTTTGCGCCGCGCTGCCAGTATTTCGCTGCCGGCCGCTGCGACAGGCTGCCTGATTTGCCGCTTGAACCAATCGGCGGCAATGCCAGCGTGCGGTGCCTGAGGCATGCCGAGATCGTGCCCGAGCCCATCATTCCTCAACCGGCTGCCGAGCGACCGGCTCCTGGGATGCCGGTCATCGAGGTCAACAATCTCGTCAAGAACTATGCTTCCCGGCGCATGCTGGGCTTTGGCAGGCGGGCACCAGAATTCAACGCCAACGACGACATCTCACTTTCAGTCAGGGGCGGCGAGATCCTCTCCATCGTGGGCGAGTCCGGGTCGGGCAAGTCGACACTGGCCAAGATCGCGATTGGGCTGGAGGAGGCGACGTCGGGCAAGATCGTCGCTTTTGAGCATGAGGTCGGCAGCGTCCGGGCGGGGCGGCGCCCAAGGCCGCTGCTGCGAAAGATGCAGATGGTGTTCCAGAATCCCGACAGCACCCTCAATCCGGCCCACACCGTCGGTGCCATCATTGCGCGGGCCGTGCGTCGCCTCGGCGATCGGCAGTCCTCGGAGGCAATCCGTCACCGGGTGGATATTTTGCTGGCCGCCGTCGCACTGCCGGCGGAGTTCCGGCACAAGTATCCGCACGAACTGTCGGGCGGGCAGCGCCAGCGGGTCGGCATCGCCCGCGCCTTCGCCGGCAATCCCGAAATCGTCGTTGCCGACGAGCCGGTTTCGGCGCTCGACGTGTCGATCCAGGCCTCGATCGTCAACCTTCTGCTCGACATGCAGGCCTGCTCGGGAACGACGTTTCTGTTCATCAGCCACGACGTTGCCCTGGTCAGGCACATTTCCGATCGCGTCGCCGTGCTCTATCGCGGACAGGTGATGGAAGCCGGTACGGTCGAGGAGGTCTTCTCGCCCCCCTTCCATCCCTACACCGCGAGGCTCCTGGCCGCGACAGGCCACGTCTCCGTGCCGGAGCCTGCCAACGCGGAGCTCGAGGCAACGGCCCAGCCGCCGGTCGGCGGATGCCGCTACTTCGACAGATGCGGCCTTCGTGTCGAAGGACTCTGCGACCGGATGGCGCCGCCCCGGAGCCAGCGTTCCGAAAGTCATTTTCTCGCCTGCCACCACGAATTTTCATTCCTCGCGGGGCAGCCGGGCGCCAACTCGAACAAAGTGCAAGGAGACTGATAGTAAGATGCGTCATGCCCATCTCAGAGGACGCGGACCGCACATTCCGCCGCTCGACAACGTCGTTCAATACGATTTCGAGCCGGGCTACGTGCTGTTCCCCACGGCCGTGCCAAAGCGCCTGCGCGTGGAAGCCGGCGGCATCACGATAGCCGATACCATCCACGGCATACTGCTGAACGAGTCGGACCATGTTCCGGTCTACTATTTTCCTCTCGCAGACATCCGCACCGATTTGATGGCCGAAAGTGGCCACGTCTCTCATGATCCATTCAAGGGAACCGCCACCTACTACTCGCTGGAGACGCCGGCGGGCAGCATCGAAAACCTGATGTGGCGCTTTGACGGGGCAGTGGACGGTTGCCCGCAGCTTTCCGGCTATGCCAGCTTCGATTGGCCGAAAGCGGATCGCTGGTTCGAGGAAGACGAGGAGATTTTCGTCCATCCCCGCGATCCGTTCCGCCGCGTCGACGTTCTGCCATCGAGCAGGCACGTCCAGATCTGGCTCGGCGGCAAGCTGGTCGCTGAAACGCGTCGTGCGCATCTGTTGTTCGAGACAGGGCTGCCGACGCGTTACTATCTCCCCGTCGAGGACGTGGTTTCCGGTATCCTGCGGCCCAGTGCGACGGTCAGCCGATGCCCCTACAAGGGATGGGCGAACTACTACAATGTCATGTTGGGGGAGATGATTTATCCCGATCTGGTCTGGTATTATCCGGAGCCTGTGCATGAATCGGCACGGGCGCGGGGTCTTGTATCGTTTGCGAGCGAGTTCGTGGACAAGATTGTCGTTGATGGGCAGGAACAGCCACGGCCCGTCACCGCATTCTCGCTGGGCTCCGACCGGGCAGATCCCCATCCTCTCGCGGCAAACCTTGCGGTGCCGGCCAAAGGCGAGCAGGTCGCCATCCACGGCTAAGGATCGATACGCACATTGGACCCAAATTCCGGGCGGATCACTGTTGGTTGCGATCCGCCCATGACTGGTGTGGTCCATGGCCTGGCCTCCTTGTGGTTAGACCTCAAAGGGGGCCTCTGCGTTCCGACGGAAGTCTCGTACAGCGGCAAATGTGAACAGAGTGGGGAGATGGGGCGGGCTCTTGCTTAGCGCTTCAGCGACGTGACGATGGGAAGGGAACAATAGAAGCGATGGCCTGTTTGGCTTTCAAGAGCCAACGAGGTGCACAAATGGCAGGACCGAGAAAGCCGGTTCCAGACGCAGTGCCCAATCCGCTGCTGCCGTCACCGGAGACCAGGCCGATCGAAGAGCCTGAGCTTGATCGCTTGCCGGACGAGTTGACAGTACCAAACCCCGACGAGGCCAAGGTGCCATCGGTGCACGCGGCAATCCCGCCGCGGCCGGTGCCTTATCCAGATCCGTCGACGCCGCCAGGGCCGTTGCCCGATCCCGGGCCCACCCCAAATCCAGTTCCCGCGAGGCGCACTCTGATCCGGCCTTATCGCGCCGGAACATGCGACGCGCCGCATTTGACCAAGCCAAACTCAGGACGTTGAGGCAAGCGGCTTCCTGGGTCCTACAGATCCATCCGCGCGGAACCAACGTGCTCTCGGAAACGTTGCTAGATGCGTGGTCTTTGCTACCTTTCTTCCACGCATGGAGGGCCCGCTTTACATGCCGAGGCGGGCCTTCTCAGAATTCGCGAGCGCGCCCCGCTTCCCCCCTCAAGCCCCGCGCTCCGGATAGGGTCTGCCGAGGTGCACTCGCCTCGGCGGGCCTTCGCACTTCCGCCGGATATGCCCGCAACCACTCGCCCTGCGCGACGTTGGCGCTCCAGGCCGTCACCGCAGCACAATCGTCTGCCACGGGGGAACCGGCTCCCGCCAGGGGTGTTTTGGGTTGACGTGCCCCCAAACAAGACAGGGAGAAGGCAGATGAAACGCACAGGCTTGCTGGCCTTGATGGCCACTGCAGCGGTTTTCGCCAACAGCCCGGCGATGGCAGAGACGGTCACTTTCAAAGCGGACCTCACCGCTGCGAGCGAAGTGCCGCCCAACGATAGCAGCGGCAAGGGCATGGCCGAGGTGACCGTGGATACAGCGACCAAGAAGCTGGCTTGGACGATAACTTCCGGCGGCCTGAGCGGCGATGCCACCGCAGCTCACTTCCATGGACCGGCTGCGGCCGGCGAAAATGCGGGACCCGTGGTTGACATTTCCGCCAGCATGGCGAGCGGCACCGCAGACATCTCGGATCAGCACCTGGCCGATCTGCAGGCGGGCAAATGGTACCTGAACATCCACACCGAGAAGTTCCCGGACGGTGAGATAAGGGGCCAGGTCGAGAAAGCGCAGTAAGCTGATCCCGACTGCACTGCCGCCGGCGTCAGGAATGGCCGAACGACCTGGCCTGCCTGATGTGCAGACCCTGTTTCGGTCGTAGGTCTTCCCTGCCAAGAAGACCCGCCCTGCCATGGAGTTGGCTGGGGCGGGCTTCACTGGCCGGCATGATTGGGGGCCGGCCTGTGGCGGCCTGCGTCCGAGCCGCTGGAGCGACCACAAGCTGGCGCTTTCGGCCTCCTCATGTTCCGTCCTCAGACGAGTCGACTACCGGGGATGCAATATGGCGGACAAGCGCGATCGGATTGGCTGGCTGGCACGCTATCGCAATCCTGTCAGCGCCCATCCCGATCTGCCTCGGCATGGTCGTTGACAGCTCTCATCAGCGAAGTGTCGCGGGCCCAAACGCAATTCCTCGGCTCATTTGCACCGCGGATCCGACAAGCCCGATCCCGGAAGCGGCAAACGTCCCTGGCGTTGCTTGACGATCGCTTCGGCCAGTGCCTTGCCTGCATTTGCCACTTCCTCCTGCAAGGCGTGATCCTCGTCGAGCGCTAGATGACTGGTGGCATAGGGTTGCCAATAGCCGATGTAGCGATCCAGCTGTGCCCTTGGGGCCGCTGGCACCAGCTTCATGAAGCTCAGCCAGTCGACAAGCAGTCTTCTCACGTTCTCGGCACCTTCGACGTCGCCGTGAACAATCACGGAAAACAATCGTCCCTCGAGATGCCTGGGATAATGCCAGCCCGCCATCTCCAGTGCCTTGGCCTCGTCCGCACGCTTGCCATGGGTTGCGGTCGGGTCCGGATTGCCGCCATCGGCGCATACCAGGCGGTCCATCATCAGCTTCAACGGCGAGCTGACCTGATACCAGTTGACCGGGGTGATGATCATGACGCCATGGGCCGCGGCCCACATTGGGTAAATGTCGTTCATCCAATCCTGAGTCTGGCCAAGGCCGTGATTTGGATAGCAGGAACACGGCCAGTGGCAGAGCGGAGCCGCGGTTGAGAAGCACGCTTTGCAGGGATGAATGTTGCGGCCGTATTCCGATGCGAGACGAGACAGATCCAGGATTTCGACGTCGAATCGACCGATGTCCGTGATGGCCTTCTGAGCGATCTCTACCAAACGATAGGTCTTCGACATTTCGCCGGGGCAGGTATGCTCGCTGCGCGAAGAGCCGTTGACGAGCAATATCCGGGCCGGCAGGGACAAATCGTCATGCCTGGCTTGCGCGGCAGCAACGCTGGCGCGCGCGGCAAGCCATTCAGACGGCAGCTCGAAGCTGGGGTCGCTGAACCCCTTTCCAGCCCGACGCGTGTTCGGGCTCTTGCGCGAAGCCGAGTATGCCCTCCATGCAACATCCGCGACGGCCTGGATTTGACCCTCCACGGCATTAAACTCCGGGTCCATGAATTGCTGACGGAACCTGGCCTTGAAGGCATCCTCACCAAGTTGCGGACTCGGCATTCCGGTTCGAATGATAGGTGCAGATGACTGTCGGGATCTTGCCTTCATGACGTTCCGTCGCACTGCCGTTGAGCGTGCAATGTCAACGCCCATAGGCATCGATAGGTTTCCTCACCCGGCAACCCGGCTCGTTGCCGATCTTTAGTCCGCTATTCGTACCTACGTCAGATCACTCCACCTCTGGTTAGTCCGGGCAAGCCGGTTCCTGCAGGTCTTTTGTCCGGCGCGATTCACACGATCAGGGGTTCGAGATCCTCGTGCGCAGGGCAGGCGTCAGAGGTCGGACTGTTTTGACTTCCGGGCTTTCGGCGCCGGCTTGGCTGCTGGCTTGCGACTAGCGCCCGACTTGCGGACGAGGCCCATTTGTCTTGCCATTGATGGTCGGGCAACAAGGGCCAAGAAGAACGAGGGCAGGGGGCATCCATGGTCTCAACGATCCGGCGCGGCGCCCCTGCCGGTTCGGAAAGGCAACAACCGGGTCGATAACGTACTATCTGGAATGCCGAAGGGGTCGCCAAGTCTTGGCCGCGACCTTCCAATAAAGTCGACCATCCAGTTAAGTGTAATGTTGACGAAATTGCCTTCCGCCGAATTGTTTTCGGAATAGGAGAGCTGACCTGGGAGCTAAATCGCATCTCGGAAGTTCTTACGAATACAAACCGATCAAATCCGTGACGCAGGTCGCCCAATGTCGTCCATCGAGAGCTTTGGAGGGTCAAGTGCCGAAACGGAAAGAGACGATCATCGTGACGGGCAGCACCGGGTTCATCGGATCTGCCTTGGTCAACAGGCTCGCAGGGCGGTTTGCCCTCGTCGGTTTCGACACGGCTGCAACACGGCAACCGCCTCCAGCGGCCGAGTGCGTCTGTATTGACCTGAGGTCTGAAGAAGCCCTTGCGGCCGGCCTGGAACGCGTGCGAACGGCCTATGGCGGCCGCATTGCCTGTGTGGTTCATCTCGCGGCGTATTTCGATCTCACTGGAGAGCCAAATCCGCTCTATGAGCAGATAACCGTCCGCGGCACCGAAAGGCTGCTGCGCGCATTGCGGCCGTTCGAAGTGGAACAATTTGTTTTCGCGAGTTCGATGCTGGCGCACAAGGCAGGGCGACCTGGCGATGTAATCAACGAAGACTGGCCGCTGGAGTCAAACCTTCCCTATCGTGCGTCCAAGATCGAAGCCGAGCGTGTTGTCCACACCCAGCACGGCTCGATACCAGTCGTCTATTTGCGGCCGGCCGGTGTCTATGACGACCTATGTCGCAACGCCTTCCTCGCCCATCAGATTGCGCGAATCTTCGAACGGGATCCAATCGGCCACGTCTATCCGGGCGACTTGCGCACCGGACAGTCGTATTTGCATCTGGACGATCTCACAGTTGCACTGGCGCGCATGATAGCGAAACGGAAAGAACTTCCGTCCGAGCTGGCGCTGCTTCTAGGCGAACCCGAAGTCATTGGCTACGGCGACTTGCAAGCTGAGATCGGTCGGCTGATTCACGATGAGGCCTGGGAGACGCAGGAGGTCTCCAAGTCTCTGGCCAAGACCGGGGCATGGGTACAGCAGGACCTGCTCGGTGAGGATACCTTCGTTCGTCCATGGATGGTCGATATCGCCGACGACCACTACGCCATCGACATCAGCCGCGCCCGCGAGTTTCTCGACTGGCAACCGCGGCATTCCTTGCGTGACACGCTGCCACGGATGATCGATGCGCTCAAGGCCGATCCTGCCGCCTGGTACCGGGCAAACAAGCTCAATGCCTCCAAGGTGGCCGGTAGCGGAGCAAAGGCACGAGAGCGAGCCCGGACTTTTCACGCCGAACACGACAAAATGAAGCCTGGACACATGGCGGATATGACGGAAATGGGCCAGCAAATGCTTTGGGTTCATTTCCTGGTTTTCGCTCTTGGTGCCTGGCTTCTTACCAGTCCGGTGTCGCTCGCACTTTTTGATCCGGCGGCGGCTGGTACGGTACGCTCTGTTACAGACGAGCGCGGATTATGGGATCCCGCCTTGCGCAATGCACTCACGGGCTGGAGCGATATCGCGTCCGGGGTGCTGCTGATGCTCTTCGGCGCGCTCGCACTGTCGCCCCGCTTCTCAGTTGCGCAGTGGGGCACAACGGTCGTTGGCCTCTGGCTTCTATTTGCGCCCCTGGTCTTTTGGACGCCGAGTGCAGCGGCGACGTTGAATGACATCATAGTCGGGTCGCTGGCCATCTCGTTCTCGGTGCTCGTTCCGATGATGCCTGGCATGAGCCACGAAGGGATGATGGACAAGAGCACTGTTCCGCCCGGCTGGACCTATTCCCCGTCGTCGTGGCTTCAGCGCCTGCCCATCATTGCACTCGGCTTCTTCGGGTTCCTCATTGCGCGTTACCTCACTGCCTATCAGCTCGGACATACAGGGGCGATCTGGGAGCCGTTCTTCTCCGGGAGCGACGACAAGAATGGTACGGAGTTCATCATCACGTCCGACGTGTCGAGGGCATGGCCGATTGCTGATGCTGGACTCGGAGCCGTGGCCTATATGGTTGAGACCCTGATGGGCGCGATGGGCACCGCTGACCGCTGGCGCACCATGCCCTGGATGGTTACATTCTTCTTTATTCTCGTAGTACCGCTTGGCGGCGTCTCAATCTTCTTCATCATCATCCAGCCAGTCATGATAGGCACCTATTGCACGCTCTGCCTGATCGCGGCGGCCGGCATGCTGATCATGATCCCATTCACGCTCGATGAGGTCGTGGCGATGGGGCAGTACATGATGCGCAGCACGCGCGAAGGCCGTCCGTTCTGGCGGACCTTCTTCCAGGGTGGTCCAGAGCCCAATGGAGAAACCGACAGGAACGATCCCGGTTTTTCTGCAAATTTCCCCGCTCAATCCAAGGCAGCACTCCGAGGCGTGACGGCTCCCTGGACACTCGTTGCAAGTTGCATCGTTGGCGCCTGGCTCATGTTTTCACCGCTGGTGTTCGACGCCGTGGGTGCCGCCGCAAACGCCAATCACCTAGCGGGCGCCATGATCATAACCATTGCGGTCTGCGCCATGGCTGAAGTGGCTCGGCCGCTACGGTTGCTCAATGTTGTGTTTGGTATATGGCTGATCGCAGCCCCGTGGCTGCTCAGTGGCGTGACCATCGGCGCGACCTTCAACGACATCGTTGCGGGCATCCTGGTGATCTGCCTCAGCTTGCCGCGCGGAAAAAGGAGCGACGAGCACTACGGCCCTTGGGATCGATACGTCGTGTGAGAGCACCGACCGGAATCCCTGTAGATTCGGTCAAGACCAGAACCGCTGTAGAAGTGGGTTTAGCCGGCCAAACGGCCCCACCCTGCTCTCGCCCTCAGAGTCGGTGACAGGTCGTGCGATGACTCACATCGACGCGCAGACCCTCGCCACCTTTTGGTGAAGAGGGTCGCTGCGAGGCTTCATGCCGGAGTTCCTTTGCCGCTGGGAGTTTGATTGGGGCGCAACTGACACTTCTGGTCCAACTTGAACCTAGTCCATGACGTAGACGATCTCGCGAGTGCCAGGGTCCACCAGCACCGTGCGACCGTCGACGATGACATATTGATACGTGACGTCTGGCACTTCGACGGCGTGTAGCTCGACAGTTTCAGGCAGCTTGCTGCCGATGTTAAGTTCCAGACCCGGCAGTGTGATCGAGGCGAGGGGCTTCTTTTTCACATACTCTCTGATAAGGGTCTGCTGCTCTGGCTGGATGACCACGGCTGTCTGTGCGTAGCCAACGGTCGCACTGACGGCGAGGATGAGCCCGGACATCAGGGCTGCAATTTGCTTTTTCATCACGTTCTCCTGGCTTTGGTTGCCGAAATGGGCGGAAACCACACTGCACAACGTGGCCGAACGTGAGGGGTTCCGACAAAGGCGGATTGGCAGCGCTACCTTAACGTGTCCGCGTTTTCTGGCTGGCACCACATGGGTGGGCCGGGATCAGATGGCTGGTTCCGCGATCCTTGCGCCCACGAAGTCTGCCATCGACCTAGGAACGCCGCTCAAAAATTGACGGAACACCCAGGCGACGTGACGGCTTCCCCCGGTCCGGCCCGGTCCGGATCGAAATCCTCTTCTATGCGTTGATCCGAAGTTGGCCGAGGGAGCCCGGAATGGCCATGGTCATGTGGATTGGTGCGTTGCTGCTTGGTTGTGGCGTGGTGATGTCGGCGTTGTCTGCTGTCTATCGGGACCAGCTCAGCAACAGTCGTGCCGACACGGAGGTAGGCCGCACCTTGGAGCCTCGTCATGGTGGCATGCGGTTTCTCGGAATCGGCCGCAACGGGCCGGCGCTGCTTCTGATCGTGGTCGGTGCAATTATCCTGCTCTTCGGGGCATTGGCTTAGATGGCATCCCGAACCAGGTCTAGCGGTCCTTCATCAGACATCTTGAGCTATTCCGCGGTTTCACTCGCCGCCTTCCGCTCGCGCCTGCAATCGCCCCGTCCGGGAACCTATCTGGCCGCTAGCCAGTTTCCTCAACAAAACCGAGCAGCTGGAGTGACCGGATATGCCTGACAAACCAACTGATGAACCTGGTCCCAGCAGGTCCGAAACGCCCAAGCGCCACGACCACATACGTCCGCCTCGGGATACTCGGGAAGCGCCGGACCAAAACCCGGACGGGCAACCAGGCACCACGGAGCAGCGCCCAAGGTGGGAAGGCCCCCCGGAGAACCGCCCCAGGGGCTATCTACCTGCAAAGGACGATCCGAAAAGCGACCGAGACGCCGCGGGCGAAAACCTCGAGGATCCCGACAGGAGCGATCTTGGCGATGTGCTCGAAAAGGGGCGGGGCTGACGTTGTCCCGCGGTTCGTTTGCACCATTCACCTCTACCGAAAGGACAGTTTGCGATGCCAGACGACAACAACACATCGAAGATGACCCAGCGCGAGGTCCAGGAGGCTCTGGAAAAGCAGGTGGCCCAGCTAAAGCGCGAGGTGAGCAAGATCAATCGTCTTCTAGCCGAACAGGCTGAAGAGGCCGCGGAGGAGGCTCGACACTGGTACGATGGCGCCAGCGACCGCGCCTCAAGAGCGACGCAGGCTTTGCGCAGCCGGGCCGTCACTGTTTCTGAAGCAGTTCGCGACAACCCAGGCACTTTCTCTTCTTCCATGCTGATCGGCTGCATGGTCGGCTTTGCGCTCGGCTGCCTGTTCAGCCAGGTTGGCCAGGACACGTACCGCCGATGGTACTACTAAGAGGCTTGCGCCTTGGCATCTCCGGGAGGCGCTGGCGAGACGGCGATCATTTTCGTCATCTTCGCGCAAATGGTCAGCTTGCTTGGGTAAGTTTTTGCGCGGCCTTTCTGAGCCGGTGAGGCCTCAAAGGTGATACCGCCGGCCCAGCAATCACCTGCCCTTCGGTATCGAAGCGCGAGCCATGGCAGGGGCAGTCCCAGCTGCGATCAACCGGGTTCCATCCCAGCACGCAGCCCAGATGCGTGCAGCTTGCCGAAAACGCGCTGGCGACCTCGGAGCCCTGCTTTAGCACTGCGATCAATTCCCCGTCGAACTCGATGATCCCTCCCTCGTCGTCGGGAATGTCGGCGAGATTCTCGATCCGTGCCTTGAACAACTTGTCGGAAACTAGCCGCACCCCGGTTCGCAGGTTTTCCGAGATGAAGGTCGGCGCCGATCGAATGACGCTTCTATCGGACGGGTCGAACAGTCCGGCAAGGTCGTTGGATCGTCCGAGAATCCGATCGGCCAGCAATTGCGCCGCCACGGTTGCTTGCGTGATTCCCCAGGCGCCGAAGCCGGTCGCTACATGAATGTTACCGATTCCGGCGCAGATCGGTCCAATGAAGGGCAGGCCATCCATCGGCACAAAGTCTTCGTTGGTCCAGGAATGGGACGTCTGCTCGATGGCGAAATGGCGACGAATGAATTCATGAAGTTCCTGCATGGCTCGGATTTCGTCGACAGTGGAGCCCGGCCTGTAACCGTCTCCGACAGCGATAAGATAGGTCTCGTCTGACTGGCGCGCTGTTCGGAGGGAGCGGATGGGCGAGGAATTGCTGATGTACATTCTGTCAAGCCGGTGCTCAACCGGAAGCCGCGCCGCAACGAGCGGGTGGGCGACAGGATATGCCTTTATGTAGAAACGGCCCTCGGCCACGGTGGGCAGCTGAGTTGCCAGGACCACGCTAGCGGCCGCAATGGTTCCCCTCTCGGTCTTCACTCGAGCCGGCTCGGTAAGGTCGATTTCGGTCGCGCGCGTATGCTCGAACAGTTCGGCTTCATGCGAGACGACCTCGGCCAAGCCGAGAAGATATCTGAAGGGGTCAAACTGAGCCTGATGCGCGAAGATCACGGCGCCTGCGGTGGGGAAGGGTAGTCCGGTCTCCTCGACAAAGCTTGCCGGCAGGCCCAGCCTGCTGGCCGCGTCCGCCTCTTCGACAAGGTTCCGGCGATCATTCTTGTCCCACCCGAAAACACAGGCGGATCGGTCCTCCATTCCGCAATCGATGTCATTGTCTGCCACCAGCGTACGGATTTGATCCACCGCGCTTTCGTTGGCTCCGGCATACCGACGGGCACTGGTCTCGCCAATCTCCCTGATCAGCTTCGCGTATCGCATCCCATGTTGGGACGTCACTTTGGCGGTGGAACGCCCGGTGGCTTGTCTGCCCACTTGCCGTGCCTCGACTACAGCCACCTTCAAACCCGCTGCGGCGAGAAGGTGAGCGGTCGTCAACCCCACTATGCCCGCACCCACGACCGCCGCGTCGACGTGTCGGTCACCGTTCAACTGAGGGTAGTTCTTTGCGTTTGGTTCCGACGGAAACCAGAAAGGACGGCTCAAAGCTTGATCTGTCATCGCTGCGCTCCTTTGGGTCGGCCGGAAGGCGCCGTTTGCATCGACCAAAAGCCCAACGGACTGCTATCGTGATCGTTCCGTTGCTTGCGACCATGTCTATAGTCGCAGGCGTCGCTTCCTCGTGTCCTGAAGTATCCCGGAGGCCCCGTGGCTAACGGCATTGCCGCCGCGGGCCGCCATCGAATGGCTGGTAGCTGTTGTCTTCTGGCCGATACGACCGATATCGGCTGAAGCAGGATTCCACGTGCTCCTGATCGGGATAGGCCTGCGGGTAGGCAAGCTCCACATCTGCCGATGTCGGCTCGGGAATGGCTCCAACAAATTCGACATCGTTCGTGGGGGGATAGGACGAAATTCCGTCGCCCGCAGCGTCAGAGTATGGCGAGACGCATTCGCGTCGTCTTCCGCTGTAGGAAAGATAGCTATTGTCGCTCGGTCGATAGGATCGGTAGCGGCTTGAGCACCACTCGACCTGAGCATCGTTTATCTGGACTTGCGGCTCCAAGGTCGCTTGATCGGTCTGCTCAAAGGGCACCGAAGGCAGGTCGGTGCCAGCCTGGGGCAGGGCCGCGGAGACTTTTTCTTCGGCCGTTGTGACGAGCGCCTGCTTCGGAACCGGTCGGGGCGCAACACGCTCGAATTTTTGTGCGGATGTGTCCACCTTCACGGCTTGGGTGGTCCAGAGTCCGGCAGTGTCCTGCGTCATATCGAGATGTCGCTCGGGCTCGGCCGAAAAGAATGCCGTCGCCGTGATCAAGCCGCTGACGAAAACGAAAATCGCCAGGGCAAGGCCATTTAGTGCAAACAGTACGGCTCTCACGACAGACTGGTCCCGCTGGTGATCGAGGTGAAAATGCGGGACGCCTCGGTTGGTTCCGAATGAGCCTTCGGGGAGAAGCCTGCAACTCCAGCCTGCCGCTGTTCACTTTTACGTCCGGCCGGAACCAGATCCTTTGGGCGTGATTGCTCCTACCCCGAAACGAGCAACGAGGAGCAAGTCTGATGTCGGCACGACGACCAAACAGAGGCATTGAGCGCGATGCGGGAATGCCTCGGCGTGAGGATCCATTTCACCCCAACCAGCCTGGCAATGAACCGAGCCGGAAAGATCGGCGGCCCGCACCCTTAGGTCCGGATGAAGGATCCGAGGAGAACGACGACTTCGTCAAGCACGGCAATGTCCATGACGATGAGGACGAGCGCTGATCGATTGCGGCGACGTCCAGGAGTTGGCGACTTGCGCCGGCCGTCACCTCCACTGGACCGCGCGGAACCAAATCCAGCAGCGTTTGTTCGACTCGTCGCGGGTGGGGAGGGTGAAACTAGCCCAACGCGGCTCGGCCGAGCTTGGGCTGTCGAACGGGAGTGAAGAGAGATGGCAATATGTGATCAATGCGGGAACGACTACGACAAGACGTTTCAGGTGAACATGGACGGCTCGATCTACACCTTCGACTGCTTCGAATGCGCGGTCCAGAAGCTGGCTCCATTGTGCGCCCACTGCGCTTGCCGTGTAATTGGCCACGGCGTTGAACAGGCCGACGTGATTTATTGCTGTGCGCATTGTGCCTCACAGGAAGGCGCGAGCGCCCTGATCGATCGGGCAGCATGAGCGCCACGCCATAGCCCGGAGCAATGACGCGCCCTACCAAGCCAGGCTGCCCGATCCCACGATCCTGCGCCACGCAGCAGGAGCACCTGTGACGGCAGGCCTTCGGTGCGCCGCCACGTTCTTGCTGCGGCCCACCGGACTTTGGGAGTAGAATGCCGGAGACGAACGGCCGCTGTTGGCAGTGCCATCCGGCCAAAGGATGCGGAGACTGCGCTGGGAGGCTGGCGTGGGTGATGCTCTTGACGAGATTTCCAGGTTGATCTCCGAATTGCCGGAGCCAATCTGCGAGCTTCAATCGCAAGTTAGACCACTGATCGGCGACGTCTCATCGGCTGGGGACGAGAGCCAGGTCTTTGCCGAGGCGATCGATGCGTTCAATATCAGCTTTGCCTTGTTGTTGTTTGCCCTCGAAATGGCCGATGCGGGCGACCGGGACCAAGCCGTTGCGGTTGCAGAGCCCTTCCGAGCCGAAGCCCGCCGGCGGCTCGAGGACTTGAGACAATGTTGCGAGCCGGATGTAGAGCTGCATTGACGGTGTCGCGTCACCCGTTTCAGGTTGGCACTTTCGGGATAGGCCGCGGTGCGACCTCGTGAAAAGTTCTGGGAAGGACATCTTCGGTGGCCCGACGCGTGATAAATGTGGGCGATTTCGTCTACCTGCGGCTTGAGGTCCGCGACAAACTGGATAATGGGCAACTGGTGGTTCTGGTACCGAGCCTTGGAGCCATAACCATCCAGGAGGGAGACGTTCGGGCGATCGAGGCGGGGCCGGACTGGCAGCCACCGCGACAACGCCCTGAGCGCTAGACTTTGGCGGCGATGTGGCCGACATGGGCGCCTGCGCACAGATCGTGACATGCGCTCGAAGGCGGGACGCCGGCGCTCATCGCATGCAATCACCCCAATTGGCTGGGGGATCGGTCGTAGAGCCGCTCCTCTCGGATACTGCCGTCGACCCTGTGCAGCACGGCTTTACTGCTCCTTCCCGTTTCACAGGCCGCCCGGCACGCCTTGACGGCAGCAGCCCAGCCGAGCTTCTGCGTCTTGTGGCTGGATACTATCTCTCCGCCTTCCTTGACGTTCCAGCCTTTCTTGCCGGGCACGGTGTGGAATATGTTGTGCTTGACCATGGCGACCTCCCGCGAGCGGTATCGATAGAATGCCGATCGGATGCTTGAGTTGCGTCCGACCCGAAATGTGATTGGTCGCATCACCGGCCGCATGAACCTGCCTTCAGGTCGCTGCTCGACTGAGGCTCCGCCCCGGCGCCACGTCGCCGAGTGGATGTGGATATTTGGCAGCCGGGGATCGAAGGGTGTGTTTCGGGGCCTTGGCAAGCCCTTACCTGAGGCCAAAGAACGACAAGATCACCAGGACAATGACGACCAGGCCGACCAGATAGATGATGTTGTTCATTGTTGCTCTCCCAAGCCTCGTAGAGTTTCGCATCGTGACAGTTTCACAACGCCAAGAGTTGGGGAGTGTTCCGCCGGCGTGGTGCCGTCGGGCGACAAACCGGCGTCGCTTTGAAAGACAGCGGTTTTCTTGAGGCGGGCGTCTACCTGGACCGCCGGCGTGCTCTAGGTGGTTGAGGGCGCGAATGATTTTTGCTCCCGTTCCTACCGTAGGAGGCTCCTGTGGGACCCAAGAGTTTTCGCAATACATACCCACCCCTTCGCCCGCGGGATCTGGCTTTGCTTCAACGAGCATTCGACAGGGTCTGCACCGATCGCGGCGAGGACCCAACTTCAATTTGGGCCACAGAGATTGCCCGCACGCTGATCCGACTTTATCGAGCCGGCGTGCGGGACGAGGCATATTTGCGGGCGAGCATTCCGCGAGGCAAACTCAGACCGGCCTAGGAGAGGAACGGCAGTAGCGTCACATCGATCGTCAGACAGGCCGCGGGGGGTATCAGGGACCGGAACCGTCCGCGCCTTTCGAGCATTTCGATGGATGGTGAACTCGCGCGCAACGAGTACGGATCTAGGCGGATCACCGGCAGGTTGGACGATCAAGCTGGGGGATTCTCCGGTCGTGGGCACCGCGATCCATAGCGGCAGCGACGTGGGACGCGCCTGCCAACCTCTCATGTGCCTTTCCGAACCTGGCAGGCGTCGAGAGGAAGACCCATTCACTGAACGCCTGATTGCCGACTTCCCAACACAGATAGTCGTCCATAGATCGCGCTTCGAGGTCGATTTGAACCGGGCGCGCGACGTTGCAATCTACCTGTCGCCCGAACAATCCTGGGGCTTGAAAGTGTGGCGAGAACTGCCCGGCGAAGACATTGCCACGGAATCTCTCGCTTTCCATGACGCCTTTTACGGCGAGTTGAGGCGTGTGCTCACCGGCATCGAGAGGCAGTACGGCGAGTTCGTGCTTGTCGACGTCCATAGCTACAACCACCGCCGCGATGGCCCGAAGGCAAGACCGGCAGCGCAGGACCAGGCGCCCGACATCAACATCGGCACGTTCTCGATGGACCGCAAGCGATGGGCGCCCGTCGTCGACCCTTTCATGGAGAAGCTGCGTGGCCATCGTCTTGACGGGAGACGTCTCGACGTGCGCGAGAACGTGTCTTTCCAGGGTAAGGGCGAACAGACCCGTTTCGTTCACGCGAACTTTCCCAGAACCGGGTGCGCCATCGCCGTGGAGTTCAAGAAGATATTCATGGACGAATGGAGCGGCGAGCCGGACTGGCCAGCGATCAGACAGTTGCGCGTGGCGCTGGCCTCCACTGTGCCTGTCCTCGAAACGGCGTTGCGGGGCATGACATGAAGCCGAAGCTCGTCGAGCCAGATTCGTTGCCGGCTATCGAGCTGTCGCTCGACGGGTTGCTGAAGGATGGCAAGCCAGTCCGTCACGATTTCTGCAACGGCAACCGGCTGCACATGGACCGGCCACTGCCCTTTCTCTGCGTTCATATAGGGCGGTACCAGAATGCGGCATTCCATATCGCCTCCGCCAGCGCGTCGTATTTGATCGCAGCCGACGTCGACATCGCCGGCGACGTGGTGCGGATGGTGGCACGAAGGATGCGCGATCATTGCGGCGCATTCCTCGTACTAGATTTCGGCGAGTTGGCCGAAGACCGGTTCCTGACAGATGATGCGCCATTCCTCACGCCTTTCGAGATCGCGTTGGCGAGCGGTGGAACGACAGCCGAGAAGGCGGCCCTCAAGCGTTTCGCGGCCGCCGCGTCGGAGCGGGAAGCAAAATACCGGACGCCCCGTGTGGGCGACCTCGGCCCCGCTTCAGGCGGGGAGGCCAGGCTCTCCGATCGCCTCGACGATGTTGCATGGCTCGCCGTGCGTTTCGCAAGGATCTACAAGGTGCCCGGCGCCGAGCGCATCTACCCCGCTTTGCGCGATCTTGTTGTCGCCAACATGGTCGATTCCGCGCTCCAGGCCGTCAGCGCCTTTCTGAGCGCATCAAGTCTCGAGCCGCCCGCAACCCATCGTTCGCTCGGCCGGCGCGCCTTCATAGACGCCGTGGCCCGTGCCGACCGGGCAATCGACGAGGTCGCGACGGCTTTCGATTTCCTGCTTGCCGTCACGCCGATCAATGCCGAGTCGGCATGGCTTGAGTTCCGGGCACGCGATTTCGAGCAAGCTCCGAGGCTCCTTTACAGGCCGCTCGAGTTCGAGGTCTCCGCCGAAAAACGGAAGCTCTACTCGATTTCACTCGACCATCTGGAGGATCCGGTCCTGACCGAGCTGCTTTCCGAAAAGCAGCAGGAACTCGACCTGCAACTATCTATGCTCGCGGCGCGCGAGACGCCCCGCTTCGTCGAGCTTGGGCGAGCGCTCTATGGAGACGTCGAGCCAGGTCTGGCCGCAAGGGCACGCGCAATTCTTGAGAAAACGCCTGACGCCCCAGCGGCAATCCAGGCGGAGGGTCTCAGTGCTGACGCCGTTGCCGCAGCAGCACGAGACATGATCGCCGCATACCGCGCCATGCATCCTGATTTCGACGCTTCGGTGGAAATCCGCGCGGACCTGCCTGCCGGCCTCCTCGTTTCTCGTAACCGGCTATTCGTCTCGCGCGACACCAGGCTCGCACCAGAGCGTTTGGCGGCGCTCCTCAGCCACGAGGTCGGTGTTCACCTGCTGACCTATTTCAATGGTGATATGCAGGGGCTTTCCATGCTCCGCAATGGGCTCGCCGGATACGAGGGCATGCAGGAGGGGCTGGCCGTTCTGGCTGAATATCTGGTCGGCGGCATGACCGCAGCGCGGTTGAGGCTGATCGCGGCCAGGGTCATCGCATGCCAGGCCATGCTTTCCAGGGCGGCCTTCGAAGAGGTCTTCCGGCTCCTCCACAGAGATCACGGTTTAGATGAACGCAGTGCCTTCAACGTCGTCTTGCGGGTCTTCCGTGGTGGAGGTCTCGCAAAGGACGCCATTTATCTGCGCGGCGTAACGCAGGTACTCCATCATCTGAGGAGCGGCGGGAGCCTCACGCCGTTCTGGATCGGCAAGATCTCAGCCGCGCATTTCGGCGCGATTCAAGAGCTCAACGCCCGCGGCCTGCTGGGGCCGCCCCGACTGGAGCCGGCCTTCCTCTCCTCCGAGGCGGCACGGCCGCGCCTCAAAAAGGCGATGGCGGGGATTGAGCCAATCGACATGATTGAAACCTGACCGGAGGTGGTCGATGCGCATCGCGTTCTTTGTCAATTCCGTCGAGAGCGAGATGCCCGGCTACACCACCACGACGCTGGCACTGACTGCAGCCCAGCGCGGCCATTCCGTCGTCTATATTGAACCGGGGGACTTCATACTGCGGCCGGACGACAGCCTGGCTGTCAGTGTGGTGGTTCTGCCCGGCGTCGCCTACAGGACGTCCGACAGGCTGTATGCCGCTCTCCAGGAAGCTGCGAACCAGAAAAGAACGTTCGCGATAGGGGACATAGACGTTCTGTTCCTGCGCAATGATCCATCGCTTGACTCAAGCGACCGGTCCTGGGCCGCCAACGCAGGCATCATGTTCGGACGGCTTGCCGCTGAGCGCGGCGTGCTCGTCATCAACGATCCCGATGGCCTGGCTCAGGCGCAAAACAAGCTCTACCTTCAGGCTTTCCCGGAGGTTGTCAGGCCGCCGACGCTGATATCGCGGAGCGTTGCCGAAATCCGTGCCTTCATCGACAAGCAGCCAAAAGGCTGCATCGTCAAACCGCTACAGGGGTCTGGCGGCAAGAATGTCTTCCACATCGCGACTCCCGACGATTCCAACCTCAACCAGATCTTCGAGGCAGCCAGCGGCGAGGGCTATCTGATAGCGCAGGCCTACCTTCCCGAGGCCAAGGCAGGTGACGCGCGCCTGTTCCTGATGAATGGTCGGCCGCTGGAGCGCGATGGCAGCTACGCTGCCTTTCGTCGCGTCCCGGCCAAGGGCGACCTACGATCCAACATCCACGCAGCCGGGACGGCACGCAAGGTCAAGGTTACGGACACAATGCTGGGCATCGCCGAAATGGTGCGCCCCAAATTGGTAAGCGACGGCATGTTCCTTGTCGGGCTCGATATCGTCGGCGACAAACTCCTTGAGATCAATGTATTCACCCCGGGCGGGCTGGCGCGGGCCGCCGCCATGTACAAAACGGATTTTGCCATGAGCGTGATCGCCTCGCTGGAAGAGAAGCTGACATTGCGCAAGGCCTATGGGATGGCCATGTCGAATTCTCAACTGGCGACGTCTTGAGCGGCGGGGGACATCCAGGGCAACTGACAGAAGCGCAGCGGCATTGGCGATTGCGTGATAAAATTATGTTTGGAGCGTGTCCGGCTTGTCTTACGGCTGATCGCTCCCAATGACCTGCCGGAGACTTTTGCCCGGGTGACTAGTCTAGAATCCGCTCTGCTCATGCCTCAGGGCGGTTTGTCTTGTTGGTTCCTGCTCATTTGGACGATCGCCGTCCCTGCATGATCGCGTCGAGTCGTGCCCGTGACCTTCCGTGGATATCGATTGACCTGAGACCCCAATCTCCTCCGGTTTGAGGGAGAGTCCTGGGTTTCGTTTCTGGCCTTATGCGGCCTGTTTTTCCAGCGTGGATTTCATTGCGAACGCGACCGAAGGCGACAGGTGAGCCATATTTCAAAGCCAGACTAGACTAGGTCGCGTTCGCGCCAAAATGCTTCCTGCAGAGACAAAGTCAGGTCGCATTTTCACGCATCAAGCGCGTCTCAGCTGCAGCCGCTGGTGGCACCGCAGGTGTCGCACTTCTCGCAGGTGCCGTTACGCACCATGGTGAAATTGTGGCACTCGAGGCATTCGTTGCCGGTGTAGCCCTGCATCATCGCCTGGCTGCGGCGGGCGGCGGCGAGCTTCTTGGCCTCGGCCGCCTCGTTGGCAGCAGTGTCGGTGAACAGCGCGGAGGTGGTCTCGGTCACGGTTTCCTCCTCGGCGATGTCCTCGGCGAACTCCCTGGCGCGATCCTCGTAGTCGCGCTTGTAGGCGGTCGACGCCTCGCGCAGTTCCGAGGTGACCGACTTGAGCGCCGTCACCGTGGCGCCCGGCGAGATGGCGCGCACGTTCGAGCCCGCGAACGCGGTCGGCGCGGTCTTCACCGGTGCCGAGGCGGGCGCGGCCGAACCCTTGGGATCGGAGCCGGCGAGGCCGGAGACGACCTTGAGCGGGGCGCCGCGGGTCAGGCCCTTGGAGAAGGGCAGGGCCTTGCCTTCGTTGATGCCGCGGCCGAGTGCGGTGTTGGTGAAGTCGGAAGTGTCGACATGGGCGAGGTCGTGACGGGCGAGGTAGCTGACGGCCAGCTCGCGGAAGACGTAGTCGAGGATCGAGGTGGCGTTCTTGATCGCATCGTTGCCGATGACGATGCCGGCCGGCTCGAACTTGGTGAAGGTGAAGGCCTCGACATATTCCTCGAGCGGCACGCCGTACTGCAGGCCGAGCGAGATGGCGATGGCGAAGTTGTTCATCATCGCGCGGAAGGCGGCCCCTTCCTTGTGCATGTCGATGAAGATCTCGCCCAGGCGGCCGTCGTCGAACTCGCCGGTGCGCAGGTAGACCTTGTGGCCGCCGACGACGGCCTTCTGGGTGTAGCCCTTGCGGCGGTTCGGCAGCTTCTCGCGGTCGCGGTAGAGCCGCTCGATGACGCGCTCGACGATCTTTTCGGTGACCTGGACGGCCTTGGCGGCGGCGGGAGCCGCGACCAGCGCCTCGACCGCATCGTCCTCGTCCTCGTCGGTGTCGGCGATCAGCGAGGCGTTCAGCGGCTGCGACAGCTTGGAGCCGTCGCGGTAGAGCGCGTTGGCCTTCAGCGCCAGCTTCCACGACAGCATGTAGGCGTTCTTGCAGTCGTCGACCGTCGCCTCGTTGGGCATGTTGATGGTCTTGGAGATGGCGCCCGAGATGAAGGGCTGGGCGGCGGCCATCATCAGGATGTGGCTGTCGACCGAGAGATAGCGCTTGCCGATCTTGCCGCAGGGATTGGCGCAGTCGAAGACCGCGAGGTGCTCGTCCTTGAGGAAGGGCGCGCCTTCGAGCGTCATGGCGCCGCAGACGTGGATGTTGGCGGCCTCGATGTCCTTCCTGGAGAAGCCGAGCGCCGGCAGCATCTCGAAGGCGAAGTCGTCGAGCTGCGCGTCGGTGAAGCCGAGCACGTCCTTGCAGAAGTCCTCGCCCAGCGTCCACTTGTTGAACACGAACTTGATGTCGAAGGCGCTCTTCAGCGCGGCGTTCAGCACCTCGATCTTCTCGTCGCTGAAGCCCTTGGCCTTGAGCGTCGAGGGGTTGATGCCGGAGGCCTGGTTGAGGTTGCCGTGGCCCACCGCATAGGCCTCGATCTCGGCGATCTGGCTCTCGCTGTAGCCGAGCGTACGCAGGGCTTCCGGCACGGCGCGGTTGATGATCTTGAAGTAGCCGCCGCCGGCGAGCTTCTTGAACTTGACCAGGGCGAAGTCGGGCTCGATGCCGGTGGTGTCGCAGTCCATGACCAGGCCGATCGTGCCGGTGGGCGCGATCACGGTTGCCTGGGCGTTGCGGTAGCCGTGCTCCTCGCCGAGCTCGATGGCGCGGTCCCAGGCAGCGCGGGCGTGGCTCACCAGTTCCTGCTGCTTGAGGTCGGCGGCGACCAGCGGCACCGGGCTGACCGACAGCTTCTCGTAGCCGTCCTTGTCGCCATAGGCGGCGCGGCGATGGTTGCGCATGACGCGCAGCATGTTCTGGGCGTTGCGGTCGTAGTCGGGGAAGGCGCCGAGCTCGGAGGCCATCTCGGCCGAGGTGGCATAGGCGATGCCGGTCATGATCGCGGTGAGTGCTGCGCAGATGGCGCGGCCCTCTTCGGAGTCGTAGGGGATGCCCGAGGTCATCAAGAGGCCGCCGATATTGGCATAGCCGAGGCCGAGCGTGCGGTATTCGTAGGAGAGCTTGGCGATTTCCTTGGACGGGAACTGCGCCATCATCACCGAGATCTCGAGCACGATCGTCCACAGGCGCACGGTGTGCTCGTAGGCCGCGATGTCGATCTCGCCGGTCTCCATGCGGTAGGGCAGGAGGTTGATCGAGGCGAGGTTGCAGGCCGTGTCGTCGAGGAACATGTATTCCGAGCACGGGTTCGACGCGCGGATGGCGCCCGCGGAGGCGCAGGTGTGCCAGTCGTTCATCGTCGTGTTGAAGTGCAAGCCCGGATCGGCCGAGGCCCAGGCGGCGTAGCCGATCTTCTCCCAAAGGTCGCGAGCCTTGAGCGTCTTCAGAACCTTGCCGTCCTTGCGGGCGGTCAGGTGCCAGTCGCCGTCGTCCTCGACGGCGCGCAGGAAGTTGTCCTTGAGCGAGACCGAGTTGTTGGAGTTCTGGCCGGAGACGGTGAGGTAGGCTTCAGAATCCCAGTCGGTGTCGTAGGTCGAGAACTCGATCGAGGTGTAGCCCTGGCGCGCGAACTGGATGACGCGCTTGATGTAGTTCTCCGGAACCGCGCTCTTCTTGGCCGCCTTGATCTCGCGCTTGAGCGCGGTGTTGACGGTCGGATCGAAGCAGTCGTCGTCCTGGCCTTCGCAGTTGACGCAAGCGGCCATGATCCTGGTCAGGTGCTGGCGCACGATCTTGGAGCCGGTGACGAGCGCCGCCACCTTCTGCTCTTCCTTCACCTTCCAGTCGATATAGGCCTCGATATCGGGGTGGTCGGCGTCGACGACGACCATCTTGGCCGCACGACGGGTGGTGCCGCCCGACTTGATGGCGCCCGCTGCGCGGTCGCCGATCTTGAGGAAGCTCATCAGGCCCGACGAGCGGCCGCCGCCCGAAAGCTTTTCGCCTTCTCCGCGCAGGTGCGAGAAGTTCGAGCCGGTGCCCGAGCCGTATTTGAACAGGCGCGCCTCGCGCACCCACAGGTCCATGATGCCGCCCTCGTTGACGAGGTCGTCGGCGACCGACTGGATGAAGCAGGCGTGCGGCTGCGGGTGCTCGTAGGCCGACTTGGACTTGGTCAGCTTGCCGGTGAAGGGGTCGACATAGAAATGGCCCTGGCCGGGGCCGTCGATGCCATAGGCCCAGTGCAGGCCGGTGTTGAACCACTGCGGCGAGTTGGGCGCCACGCGCTGGGTGGCGAGCATGTAGGCGAGCTCGTCGCGGAAGGCGCGCGCATCGGCCTCGCTCTTGAAGTAGCCGCCCTTCCAGCCCCAGTAGGTCCAGGTGCCGGCGAGACGGTCGAAGACCTGACGGGCGTCGGTCTCGGAGCCGTAGCGTTCGTTCTCGGGCAGCTTTTCGAGTTCGGCCTCGTCAGGAACCGAGCGCCACAGGAAGGACGGGACGTCGTTCTCCTCGACCTTCTTCAGGCGCGCGGGAACGCCGGCCTTGCGGAAATACTTCTGGGCGAGGATGTCGGCCGCGACCTGGCTGAACTGGGCGGGCACGTCGATGTCGGCGAGCCGGAAGACGATCGAACCGTCCGGGTTCTTGATCTCGGAGACGGCCTTGCGGAATTCGATCTCCGCATAAGCCGATTGTCCATCCTTGGTGAAACGCCGCTCGATCTGCATCGGTCGATTTCCTTTTGTCTATATATAGCGTCTTTCGCCGGGGATTGCCCGTAGTGATTGCGACTGACGCGCGCCCGTTCTCTCCGGCCGTCCGAGCGGCCGGTTGCCATTTTCCGAATTAGCTGCCGACCGACTGGAAAATCTCCTTGCGGAGGGCCTTTCCCGCCAGCCTGCGAGCCGCCTCGGACCCGTCATGCTGAAACTTTGGTTGCGACTCCCTCATCGAGGGCAACTCACACTATCTAGCGTCCAGACTGCCTGCAAACACTAAATATAGTATTAACAGAAGATTTCCGCCAGTCCCCATTTTTTACCCGCCAACCCCTTGGCACCCCGGAAACGCACGCGTCCACACCCCGCCAGGGCAGGTGCAAATGCGAGCGAGAACTCACGAAAGCTGGGAAAAAAGACCGGGCTCAAAACTTTCCGGCCGCACGCTCAACTAGCGCGCTTGAGTCATAAAAAGCGACTCGGGGGTGAACGTCAAGAAGTCGTTTATGCAGATTTTGTGACCCCAATATCTTGTGTGCGGCAAGTGTGGATAACGGGGAGAACGGCGCCCTCCGGAGAGGGCGACTGCGGCGTCGGGGACAGCGCCCCAGACCATGGATCCGGCCCCCAGGCGGCGGGTCCGGTGGTATTTGCGCGACGCCGGACGATACTGTCCGGCAAGATGTCCTACGCGGCGACCCTGGCCTGTGCCGCGCCGAAGGCGAGGATGAGGCGGCCGAGATCGGCTTCGTTGACCATGCGGGCAGCCTCGCCGGGCGTCACCCACTTGCGCGTGCGCTGGCGCCGTTCCTTCCACTTTTCCGCGACCTTGCGCACCTCGAGCGGGTAGACGAGCACTTCGCAGGCGACATGCTCGCCGCCGGCAAGCTCCTTGCTGTAGTAGTAGCGCCCGGTCTCGTGGGTATCGATCGAGCCGCTCAGGCCCGCTTCCTCGCTCGCTTCGCGCGCGGCGGTCTCGCACAGCCGTTCGGACTCCTCGGGCCAGCCCTTGGGCAGGACCCAGCGCCCGGTGTCGCGGCTGGTGATCAGCATGATCTCGATGGTGCCCGATGCGGTCCGGTGCCAGGGCAGGGCGGCGACCTGGAGCCGGCAGGCCGAGGCTCCAAAGAGCCGGCGCAAGCGCTCGACCAGATAGTTGTGATTCATCAGCATAGGCGCCTGCCCGAGTCCGAGACTCAACTGCCGTTTCACCGATTGTAAGGTTAATCCTCCGTAACAAAAGTAAATAGACTGATAACGAAAACGCCCGGCCAGCTGGCCGGGCGTCGAAAGCGGTCGGAATGTCGGGGGAGACCCGAAAAACGGGCGATCAACCCTTGTGATCGTCCGCGATCGGCTTCTGATAGGTAAAGCCCATGTCCCAGGGGAAGTAGATCCAGGTGTCCTGCGACACCTCGGTGACGAAGGTGTCGACCAGCGGCCGGCCCTTGGGCTTGGCATAGACGGTGGCGAAATGCGCCTTGGGCATCATGGCGCGCACGATGGCCGCGGTCTTGCCGGTGTCGGTCAGGTCGTCGACGATCAGGATGCCTTCGCCTTCGCCCTCGAGCAGGCTGGGGGTGATTTCCTTGAGCACGTGGAGCTGACCCTGCGAGTCATAATCATGGTAGGAGGCCACGCACACGCTCTCGATCACGCGGATGCCGAGCTCGCGCGAGATGATCGCCGCCGGCACCAGGCCGCCGCGGGTGATGCAGACGATCGCCTTCCACTCGCCGTTGACGCCGGACAGCCGCCAGGCGAGCGCGCGGGCGTCGCGGTGGAACTGGTCCCAGGATACGGGAAAGGCTTTTTCGGGAAGGGACATCGACGCGCACTCCTGATGGCGCGCCAAACGCGCGCGAAAACTGGGGAATGCAGGCGGAATTAGCCGGAAAGCCCCGCTCTTGGCAAGCGGGGCCCGTGCAAAATCGAGGGAAACGTCAGCGTGAAAGCAGGACCGCCACGTCGCCGGCCTGCAGCACGCTGCGCGTGATGCCGCCGAACAGGAACTCGCGCAGCCACGAATGGCTGTAGGCGCCCATCACCAGGAGGTCGGCGCCGCTCTCGACGACCTTGTCGTGGATGACGGCGTCGACCGAGTGGCCGCGGGATTCCTGCAGGCTGACCGACACCTTGGCGCCGTGGCGGGAGAAGGCCGCCGCCATCTCGGCTCCGGCCGAATCCTTGCTGCGGACGTCGGTGTCCGAGGGGTCCACCACGAGGATCTCGGTGTGGTTGGCCTCGATGACGAAGGGGAGGGCGTCGAATGCGGCGCGCGCTGCCTCG
Organism: Mesorhizobium sp. CC13; assembly: GCF_039907765.1. NCBI lineage: Bacteria > Pseudomonadati > Pseudomonadota > Alphaproteobacteria > Hyphomicrobiales > Phyllobacteriaceae > Mesorhizobium > Mesorhizobium sp. CC13. The sequence goes on from NZ_JARDJI010000007.1 coordinate 58,233, forward strand.
CGACTTCCGTTCCAGGCGACGACCAGGCGGTTGAAGGTCGAGATGAGCGGTCCCGAATGCGGGACGACGAGCACCGGCCGGCCGGCCTCGTAGATCAGGGAATCGATGTCGGCGGCGATCGAGTCCTTTATTTCGGCGGAGCCCTGCGAGACCATCACGAGATCGGCGCAGCGGGCGCTCTCGACCCCCGACAGGGCGCTGTCGCCGGAAAAGCTCTCGAAGCTGCGCCATTCGTAGGACAGCCCCGCCGGCTCCATGCGGGCGAGGTAGGCCCGTTCGATCTTCTCGGCCCGCTCCTTGCACAGCTCCGCGTTGGCCTGGATGAATTCCGTGTCCGGAAAGCCCACCGCCGTGGTGTAGGGCATCGCCAACGCCTCGGCATGGACGCCGATCAGGTGGCTTTCGTGGCGCTCGGCGAAGGGGATTGCCACGTCCAGCACGCGAGCGACGTCGCGCTCGCTCTGGATGATGGCGACGATGGTCTTGAACGGCATGGCAACCTCCTTTGCTTGAACCTCAAGAGCCTGGTTCGACAAAGAAACAGTATCGTGCCCGCTGTTGTTCCGGGTTGATCGACGTCAACCCAATACTACGCCGCTTTCGCGATTTCCGACAGCATTGCCTCGATGGCGCTACTGGCGCGCTCCATTGCTTCTTGCGAGCGCGAGCGGACGACGAGTTCGGTCCAGAACTTGCCGTCGAGATATTTCGGGTAGGAGCCGATGATGGTGTCGGGATGCGCCTTCTGTATCTCGGCCAGCGGTCCGCCGATCGTGCCTTCGCCATAGGGGCAGGGGATGGTGGTGGAGAGCAGCCGGGTGCCGGTCCTGAGCGTGGGCACGACGTTGTCGAGCATCGCCTGGAAGATCGACGGGACGCCCGCCATGACATGGACGTTGCCGATGCGGAAGCCGGGGGCGACGGAAACCGGGTTCAGGATGAGGTCGGCGCCGCGCGGCATCCGCGCCATGCGCTTGCGCGCCTCGGAGAACTCCATGCCGCGCGAGGCGTAGTTGGCCTCCAGCATGGCAAAGGCGCGCGGCTCGTATTCGCAGGGCACGCCGAACGCCTTGGAGACGGAGTCGGCGGTGATGTCGTCATGCGTCGGGCCGATGCCGCCGGTGGTGAAGACGTAGTCGTAGCGCTCCCTGAGCGCGTTGACGGCGGCGACGATCTCGTCCTCCTCGTCGGGGACGACGCGCACTTGCCTGAGGTCGATGCCGACGGCGGTCATCATGTCGGCGAGGTGGCCGATGTTCTTGTCCTTGGTGCGGCCGGACAGGATCTCGTCGCCGATGACGATCATTGCTGCGGTGACGATATCGGTCATTTCGCGCGCTCCGTTGGGGCCCACGTCAGATACAGCCCGCAGCGCGAGGCGGCAATAGTCGCCGATCTGTGAACGATGCGTCACGGTTGGGGGCGCTTTCGCTGAACGGGCTTTGCATTACATCTTGGCCATCGCCGCCCCGAGACGGCGCAACGAGATTTCCTGCTGGAGAGATGAAATGGCTAAGATTCTTGTTCTCTACTATTCGAGCTGGGGCCACATGGAGCAGATGGCCAAGGCTGCCGCCGAAGGCGCGCGTGCCGCCGGCGCCGACGTGACCATCAAGCGCGTTCCCGAATTGGTGCCCGAAGCCGTCGCCAAGGCCGCCTACTACAAGCTCGACCAGGAAGCGCCGATCGCCGAGCCGCTCGAACTGGCCGACTATGACGGCATCATCATCGGCACCGCCACCCGCTACGGCACCATGGCCTCGCAGATGAAGAACTTCCTCGACCAGACCGGCCCGCTCTGGGCCAAGGGCGCGCTGCTCGACAAGGTCGGTTCGGTGATGGTTTCGACCGCCACCCAGCACGGCGGCGCCGAACTCGCGCTGATCAACGCCCAGATCCACCTGCAGCACCATGGCATGGTCATCGTGCCGCTGTCCTATGCCTACCAGGGCCAGATGGGCAACGACGTGGTTCGCGGCGGCGCCCCCTACGGCATGACCACCACCTCGGACGGCGACGGGTCGCGCCAGCCCTCGGCGCAGGAGCTCGAGGGCGCCCACTTCCAGGGCAAGCGCGTGGCCGAGATCACCATGCGCCTGCACGGCAAGGGCAGCAAATCGGCGCAGGAAGCCGCATAGGCTTCTCAACCGACGGCATCTTCGAACGGGCGGCCGGAAGGCCGCCCGTTTTGCATTTGGGCGGGCCTTGCCGGGGCGGCGCCCGGCGCTAAGCTGACGGCCGGTCTTCGGCGGAGAGCTTCTGGTGGTCGCCTCCTTTCTGTTCTGGCTCGGCACGGCCGCGGTGCTCGCCGCCGCCTTCGCCGGCGGCTACTTCGTGCTCGCGACCCGGCGCATTGCCGGCGAGGCCGAGCGGGCGGTGCCTGCCTCGGGCAAGTTCCTCGACCTCGGCGAGCATCGCATCCACTATTTCGAGCAGGGCGAGGGCAGGCCGATCCTGTTCGTCCACGGCTTGGGCGGGCAGTCGCATCATTTCCGCGGCACGCTGTTTGCCGAACTCGGCAAGGACTACCGGCTCGTCGCCCTCGACCGCCCTGGCTCGGGCTATTCGGCGCGGCCGTCCGGCTTTACCGGAAGGCTGACCGAGCAGGCGGAACTGCTGCGCCGCTTCATCGACGCGCTGGGGCTGGAGAAGCCGCTGGTCGTCGGCCATTCGCTGGGCGGCGCGGTCGCGCTGACGCTGGCGCTGCGGCACCCGGAGGCAATCTCCGGCCTGGCGCTGCTTGCGCCGCTGACCCACCTCGAAGACGAGGTGCGGCCCGAATTCCGGTCGCTTTATGTGCGCTCGCCCCTGCTCAGGTCCACCCTGGCGCAGACGCTGTGGGTGCCGACGTCGCTCAGATATGCGGCGCAGACGCTCGCCTTCGTGTTCGGGCCGCAGGCACCGACCAAGGACTACGGCATCGCCGGCGGCGGACTGGCCGGCCTGCGCCCGAGCCACATCTACGCGACCTCCTCGGACCTCGTGGCGATCGAGCACGATCTCGGCGCCGTCGAGGCGCGTTACGAGGAGATTGCCATGCCGGTCGGCGTGCTTTTCGGCAAGGCCGACCGCGTGCTCGACTACAGGCTGAACGGGGAGCCGCTGGTCGGCCGCATCGGCAATCTCGATCTCGAACTGGTCGAGGGGCTTGGCCACATGCCGCAATTCATCGAGCCGCGCCGGGTCGCCGACTTCATTCGCCGCATCGCCGCGCGGGCCTTTGCCTGAGGCAGTGAACTGCCGCCACGCGCGCTCACCTATCCTGACCGCTGGCCAGGCTAGTCGGAGACCTCCGTGTCCGGCCGGTCGTCGCCGCGGGCGACCTCGTCATGCCAGCGGCCCTCGGCGTCTTCAAATTGGATGCCGTCGGTGGCGCCTGCCACCCGCTGCTCGGCAGCAGCGGTTTCGGCGGCGCGCAGGGCATCCTCGTGGCTGGGGAACGTCTCGGAATAGGTCTCGCCGACCTTGTACGCCCAGCCGCCGTCGTGCTGGACGATTTCGTAGAGGAGCTTGGCCATCGTCGATCCTCGATTGGCGGTCATGGCCGCTCAAACGTCGACGGGGGCGATTGGTTGCACGGACGCCGCCGAAATGCGGCGGGGCAGGGCCGTCCTTCGCCTCAGAGAGGCACGATGGACAGGATCACCCAGGCGCTGCAGAGCGCGGCTGCGACACCGTAGCAGGCGGTGCGGTGTCTTTCCCAGAAGTACGGCGCACGTTCCCAGTTGTACTGCATACGCATATCCCCTCTTACTTCCACGCGGTGAAGTTGTATTTCACCATGTAACAATCTGCAATTTCGGAAGGACGTTTTGCCGAATCGAAAACGCCGGCAAGTGATATTTTAGCAACAGCGCGGATTTGTTTCGGAACCGTGTCCACCTGCAATCGGGCGGAAACATCAGTGGTCCGGTGGACCCGGGTTTGACCTCGCGGCACCGGGCGGGCGACTATCCTGCCCCACCTCAAACGGCCACGGAACGGATCGGCGAGAAGACCATGAAGAGCAGGATTGTCGAAACCCGCATGCTGCACCAGGGCTGGGCAAGGCTCGAGCGCCGCGTGCTGGAGGTCGACAGGTTCGACGGCGGCAGCGCGACCTTGGTCCGCGAGGTCTTCACCAGCGGCGACGCGGCGGCGGTGCTGCCGTTCGACGCCGAGCGCCGCACCGTGCTGCTGGTCAACCAGTATTGCGCCGGGGCCGACGCCTGGGTGCTGACCGTATGCGCCGGCAAGCTCGACCTGGACGCGCCGGAGGCGGCGGCCATCCGCGAGGCCGAGGAGGAACTGGGCTACCGCATCGGCAATTGCACGCATGTGACGACGGCCTATGTCAGCCCGGGCGCCAACACCGAGCGGATCGCGCTGTTCCTGGCCACCTATGGTGCTGGCGACAAGGTGTCGGATGGTGGTGGGGTGGCGACCGAGCACGAGGACATCGAGGTCGTCGAAATGACCTTCGCCGAGGCGCTCGCCAAGCTCCGCTCGGGCGAGATCTGCGACCTGAAGACGATCGTGCTGCTGCAGCACCTCGCCGCGCGCGAAGGCGGCGAAGGTGCGCGGCGCTGATTGTGCAACCGGTCGGCGAATGGCGGCGCGCCGGGCGAACGGTCGAATTTCAAGCCGCGAAAAGGGGCGCCCTGCAACCCGCAGGAAGTGGTGCGGACGGCGGGGATCGAACCCGCATAGCCGAGGCTGAGGGATTTTAAGTCCCTTGCGTCTACCAGTTCCGCCACGTCCGCCTGGGCGGAACTGGTAAAGCAGCCGGGCGATATTGCAAGTGCCGGCAGGCGGTTGGCGCTGTTTCCGGAGCGCGGATTTGTGTCGCCGCCGAAGCTGGGAGGGCCTCGTCTAATTGCAGCTCCGCCTGCGGGTGGCGTCGATCGCGGCCTGCTCGGCCTGGAGCCGTTCGATTTTCGCCGTCTGCCTGTCCTGGATGAGCTCTATGGCCTTGGCCCCGCCCGGAGCCCAGAACGGCACGTTCCAGGCGGCGACACGTCCTCGACTTTTCGCGGTGGCCGAAATGCTCTTCGAAATGTCGCCGATCTCGTTGTTGAGTTCCGAACAGGACAGCGCGCCGTATTTCGAGGCATCTGCGGGGCCTTTGCCTGGCTGCGTGGCACAACCCGAGACCAGGGCGAGGGCGAGAGCGAGTGCTTTCGTCTGCATCCGGGCAGCCTAGCAAGACCGTGCCGGGATTGGAACCGGCGCGGCCTTGCCTGGCCATTCGGCCGCTTCATGCCGCCGAAGCAGGACGAACCATGCCGCGGCAATCCTTGCGCCCGAAAAAGTCAACGGGCGGAAGATCCGCCCGTTGGTTGCAGTTGAAAGATGCGATCGCCCTCAGGCGTCTTCCTCGACGAAGACCTCGTCGCGCTTCTTGCGCACCGCCGGCAAAAGCACCACCACCAGCACGGCGGCCGCGATCGCGAGCAGCAGCGCGCTGATCGGCCGCGTGACGAAGGTGGTGGGGTCGCCGCGCGACAGGATCATGGCGCGGCGCAGGTTTTCCTCGAGCAGCGGCCCGAGCACGAAGCCGAGCAGCAGCGGCGCCGGCTCGCAGCGCAGCTTGACCAGCGCATAGCCGACCAGGCCGAAGAAGGCGACGGCATAGAGGTCGAAGACGTTGGAATTGACGCTGTAGACGCCGATGGCGCAGAACGCCATGATGATCGGGAACAGCACGTAGTAGGGTACCGTCAGCAGCTTCACCCACAGCCCGATCAGCGGCAGGTTGAGCACGATCAGCATCAGGTTGCCGATCCACATCGAGGCGATGATGCCCCAGAACAGCGCTGGCTGCTCGGTGGCGACGTTGGGGCCGGGCACGATGCCCTGGATGATCATCGCGCCGATCATCAGCGCCATGACCGGGTTGGCCGGGATGCCGAGCGTCAGCATCGGGATGAACGAGGTCTGCGCGCCGGCATTGTTGGCCGATTCCGGGCCGGCGACCCCGGCAATCGCACCCTTGCCGAACTCCTGCGGGCGGTCTGACAGGCGCTTTTCCACCGTGTAGGAGGCAAAGGCCGCTAGGATGGCGCCGCCGCCGGGCAAGATGCCGAGCGCCGAGCCGATCGCCGTGCCGCGCAGGATCGGCGCTGCCATGCGCTTGAAGTCGTCGCGCGTCGGCATCAGGCCCGACACCTTGGCCATCAGCACCTCGCGGGTCTTTTCGCTTTCGAGGTTGCGCAGGATCTCGGCGATGCCGAAGACGCCGACGGCAACCGCGACGAAGTTGAGCCCGTCGGCGTATTCGCGGATGCCGAGGGTGAAGCGCGGCGTGCCGGTGTAGATGTCGGTGCCGACGAGGCCGAGCAGCAGGCCGAGCACGACCATGGCCAGCGCCTTGACGATGGAGCCGTGGGCGAGCGCGATGGATGAGACGAGGCCCACCACCATCAGGGAGAAATATTCGGCCGCGCCGAACTGCAGCGCGATCGCGGTGAGCGGCGGGGCGAAGATGGCGACCAGGAAGGTGGACACAGTGCCGGCGAAGAAGGAGCCGATGGCGGCGATGGCGAGCGCCGCGCCGGCGCGGCCCTTGCGGGCCATCTGGTAGCCGTCGATGGCGGTGACGGCGGACGAGGATTCGCCGGGCATGTTGATGAGGATGGCCGTGGTCGAGCCGCCATATTGCGCGCCGTAGTAGATGCCGGCGAGCATGATCAGCGACGACACCGGGTCGCCGATCTGGAAGGTGATCGGCAACAGCATGGCAATGGTCGCCGTGGCGCCGATGCCGGGCAGCACGCCGATGAGCGTGCCGAGCAGCACGCCGATCAGGCAGAAGCCGAGGTTGTAGATCGTGGACGCGGTGGCGAAGCCGAGTGCGAGGTTGCTGAAGAGTTCCATTTGAATGTCCTCCTCAGAACGGCAGCCAGGGGCCGAAGCGCTGGAACGGCAGGCCGAGCGCGTAGCTGAACACCGCCACCGAGAAGACCGTGACGGCGAAGGCGAGCGCCAGCGCGGCGAGCGGTTTCATGCGCGACGAGGCGAAGGCGGCGATCAGGCAGGTGACGAACAGCGCCGGCACGAAGCCGAGGCCGCGCACGGTGAGCCCGAAGAAGATCGGCGCCGGCAGGATGAAGGCCATGCCGCGCCAGGCGATCGGGCCGATCGGCTCGCCGGCGACGCGTGTCGCCTGGATGACGATGACGAGGCCGAGGACGACCAGCACCAGAGCCAGCGCCAGCGGGAAGTAGCCGGGGCCCATGCGCAGCGAGGTGCCCAGTTCCAGGCCGAGTGCCTGGTAGGCGAAGAAGGCGCCGGCGGCGGTGAGCAGCGCACCGCAGGCGCCATTGGTGGGGTCGATGGAAAGCTTGTTCATGGGATGACCGCCTCCTTGGATGGCTGGATCAATTGAGCGAAGCACCGCCCCTCATCGCCTGCCGGCACCTTCTCCCCGCAGGCGGGGAGAAGGGATTTGGCATCGGGAACCACGCATAGTTGGCGACGTCGACGCAGTGGAGTGCGGCAGTCTACCTTCTCCCCGCAGACGGAGAGAAGGTGCCGGCCCTTCGATAATTTTCAGGACCGGAGGGGCAGCGCCGCTGGAAATCAGCGGCGGCACCAATCCGCAACTGCCTTTCGCCTCAGTCGGCGTACTGGCCGGCGGCCTCGATGATCGGCTTCCAGCGGGCGATTTCGCTTTCGAGCTTGGCCTTCAGCGCAGCCGGGGTAGCATCGGCTTCGGGCGACGGCGTGGTGCCGAGCTCAGCGAAACGGGCGACGACGTTCGGGTCCTTCAGCGCCGCCTGCAGCGACTTGGACAGGCGCTCGGTCAACTCGGCCGGCGTGCCCTTGGGAGCGTAGAGGCCGTGCCAGATGCCGACTTCCATGCCGTCCAGGCCGCCTTCCTTGGTGGTCGGAACGTCCTTCAGGACGTCGAGGCGGGCCGGCGAGGTCACGGCGTAGGCCTTGATGGTGCCGCCCTGGATCTGCTTGGTGGTGTTGGTGGTCTGGTCGCACATGATGTCGACCTGGCCGCCGAGCAGGTCGGTCATGGCCGGGCCGGTGCCCTTGTAGGGGACGGTGACCAGCGGCGTGCCGATGGCGCTCATGAACAGCATGCCGCAGAGATGCGAGGCAGCGCCGATGCCGGCATTGGCGACGGTGACGGTGTCCTTGTTGGCCTTGGCGTATTCGACCAGGTCCTTGAGGTCGGTTGCCTCGAGGTCCTTGCGGGCGACGATGGTCATCGGCACCTCGGTGACGAGGCCGACATATTCGAAGGCGTTCAGCGGGTCGTAGGCGAGCTTGCGGTAGAGCGAAGCGCTGGTGGCCATGCCGATGTGGTGGAGCAGCAGCGTGTAGCCGTCCGGATCGGCCGAGGCGACGCGGCCGGCGCCCAAAGTGCCGCCGGCACCGCCGACATTCTCGACGATGACCTGCTGGCCGAGATCCTTGGACATCGATTCGGCGACGAGGCGGGTGACCGTGTCGGTCGGGCCGCCGGCCGAGAACGGCACCACCACGGTGATGGTGCGCTCGGGATAGGTCTGCGCGTCGGCGGCGAGCGGGAAAATGGCAACGGCGGCGGCAGTCGCCAGCGTGGCGAAAAGTTTCTTCACGGAATCCTCCCAGGGGCTTGTTCGTGACCTCCACCCGCGCCGCAGATCCTCCCGGCGCCAGCAGTGGATGAGCGATTAGGGCGAGGACAAGCCGCGTTCCGCAACGCGCCGGGCGGCTTGCCGGCAGCAAAAATGAGGCTCGGGCATCCGCGATGGGTGGAAACGGTAACATCGGCTTCCGGGCATGTGTGGAATTCCACACATCGCAGCCGCGCTAGCTGTCGGAGCCCTCGATGCCGCCGATGCGATTCTTGTCGAGGCCATAGCGCTGCATCTTCTCGTAGAGCGTCTTGCGCGAGATTCCGAGCGTCTCGTAGACCGGCTTGAGGCTGCCGCCATGGGCGAGGAGGGCAGCCGAGATGGCCTTCTTCTCGAATTCGGCGACACGGTCGGCGAGTTTCTCGGCCGCGCCGTTGGTTTCGGCTTCCGCGGGCTGCTGGAGCCCGAGGCCGAGGACGAAGCGGTCGGCCGCGTTGCGCAGTTCGCGCACATTGCCCGGCCAGTCGCGGCGGGCGACGTCTGCCACGACCTGTGCCGGCACCTCGACGTCGTCGCGCCGGTAGCGCGCCGCCGCCTCCCGCACCAGCTGCAGGAACAGCAGCGGCACGTCCTCGCGGCGGGTCGCCAGGTCGGGCATGCGCAGCGTGACCACGTTCAGGCGGTAGAGCAGGTCGGCCCGGAAGCGGCCCGCGCCGGCTTCGGCGTCGAGATCGGCCTTGCTGGTGGCGATGAAGCGCACGTCGAGCGGGATGGCCTCGTTGGAGCCGAGGCGGGTGATGACCCGTTCCTGGATGACCCGCAGCAGCTTGGCCTGCAGGTCGGCCGGCATGGAGCCGATCTCGTCGAGCAGGACGGTTCCGCCGCGCGCATGCTCGAACTTGCCGTAGCGCGGGCGCAGGGCGCCGGGAAAGGCGCCGGCCTCGTGGCCGAAGAGCTCGCTTTCGATGAGGGTCGCGGGCAGGGCGGCGCAGTTGATGGCGACGAAGGGTTTTGTCGCGCGGCCGCTGATGTCGTGCAGCGCGCGCGCCGCCACTTCCTTGCCGGTGCCGGTGTCGCCGATGACCAGTACGTCGGCATCGGTGGCGGCGACGGCGCGCAGCTTGTAGCGCAGGTCGATCATGACCTGGCTGCGGCCGGGCAGGCGGGCCTCGATGTCGTCGCGCTTGCCGGCGACGGCGCGCAGCTCGCGGTTCTCGAGCACCAGCTTGCGACGGTCGATGGCGCGCGCCGCCATTTCGACCAGGTGCTGGGTGGCGAAGGGCTTCTCGACGAAATCATAGGCGCCTTCGCGCATGGCGCGGACGGCGAGCTGCACGTCGCCGTGGCCGGTGAACAGGATGACCGGGATGTCGGCGTCGATCTCGCGGATGCGGCCCAGCAGCGTCATCCCGTCCATGCCCGGCATGCGGATGTCGGAGATGACCACGCCGTTGAAGCCCTGGGTGATGAAGTCGAGCGCGCGCTCGGCGGACGCGCTGTCCTGCACGGCGAAGCCGGCAAGGTCGAGCGACTGCGCGGTCGAGCGGCGCAACTCGTCCTCGTCCTCGACGAGCAGAACGACGGGCGGCTTCATTCCGCCGCCTCGCGGACGGCCGGCCGTGCCGCGTCGAGCTCGATGGTGAACAAGGCTCCGCCTTCCGGGTGATTCACTACGCCAAGACTCCCCCTGAAGTCCTTGACGATGTTGTAGGAAATCGAAAGGCCCAATCCAAGGCCCTTGCCGACGCCCTTGGTCGAGAAGAACGGATCGAAGATACGGTCGGCCACCGCCGCGGGCACGCCCGGCCCGTGGTCGCGGATGGCAATGGCGACCTTGCCGCCATTGCGGCGGGCCGTGAGTTCGATGCGGCGGTCGGGGCGGCCTTCGGCGGCGTCGGCGGCATTGGTGATGATGTTGACCAGAACCTGCTGCAGGCGCACGGAACCTGCCCTGACCGCCAGCGGCACCGGGCCGAGATCGACCGAGAGTGTGGCGTCGGCGGCCTTGAGCCGCCAGGCGACGATCTCCTGGGTGTCGAGCATCACCTCGTCGAGACTGACGGGGCCGAGCTTCTGGTTGGGCTTGCGTGCGAAGTTCCTGAGATGCCGGCTGATGGAGGCCATGCGGTCGGCGAGGCTGGAAATGCGCGAGACGTTGTCGCGCGCCTCCTCCATGCGGGCGCGGTCGATCAGCACGGCGGCATTGTCGGCATAGGTCTTCACCGCCGCGAGCGGCTGGTTGAATTCGTGCGAGAGCGCAGCCGACATCTGGCCGAGCGCGGCGAGCTTGCCGGCCTGGATGAGGTCGGCCTGGGTCTGGCGCAGCTGCTGTTCGGCGGCGCGGCGCTCGGCGACCTCGGTCTCGAGGCGGCTGTTGACCAGCGCCAGGTCGGAGGTGCGCTCCTCGACGCGCCGTTCCAGCTCGACCTGGGCGCTCTGCTGCAGCTGCAGGCGCTCGGCGAGACGGGCGCGGCGCTGCAGGATCACGGCGCCGCCGAGCGTGGCGAGGCTGAGCGCGAGCAGGGCGGAGATGACGGCGGTCAGCGCCTGGGCCTTGGCAGAGGCGGTGTCGGCGAGCACCCGCACAGTCCAGCCTTCCAGCGGCATCGCCTCTGCGAGTTCGATGAATTCGCGCCACCGGCCGCCCTCGTCGATCGTCATCAGCGGATGGCCGGTTTCGGAAACCGTTTGAGTGACGGGCAATTCGCGCAGCATCTCGTCGGCGTAGCGCCGCGAGGCTTCGGTGCGCGCCAGCCGTTCGGGCGTCAGCGGCAGGACGCCGGCATAAAGCCATTCCGGCCGCCCGGTCATGAAGATGATGCCCTCGGGGTCGGTGACGATGATCTGGTGCTCGCCGCCCTTCCAGGACGCCTCGATGCCGTCGATGTCGACCTTGAAGACGACCACGCCGCGAATCTCCCTGCCGACCCGGATGGGGGAGGAGAAGTAGTAGCCGCGCTTCAAGGACGTCGTGCCGAGGGCGAAGAAGCGCCCGAGATTGCCGCGGATCGCATCCTGGTAATAGGGACGATAGGAGAAGTTCTCGCCGACGAAGCTGATCGGCTGGTCATAGTTGCTGGAGGCGATGGTGTCGCCGCCGGGGGTCAGGATGTAGATATCCGAAGATTTGAGCAGCGCATTGATTTCCTTGAGATAGTCGTTGGCGCGCGCGCGTAGCTGGGTGTTATCCGGATCGCTGACGAGATCCTTGATGTCGTCATTGTCGGCGATGAGCTCGGGCAGGGGCTCGAACCGGCTCATGTTGCCGGCAAGCGCCGCAACCGCAAGGCGAAGCGTCGTCTCGCCGCGCGCTGCGGTCTCGTCCATGTACATGCGCCTGGCGAGCCCGCCGCCGACAACCACGATCGCCAGCGCCAGCGCGGCCAAGGCAAGGCCGGGGAGGATCCAGCGGCGACCTCTGAGGAATTTCGGCATAGGCGCGGCGCAAACCCATTGTCGGGGCCCGAAGTATAGCGGCGATGCCGGTGCAGACAACCAAGCCCCTGTTATCCCGTGCGGCTTTCGCTACAGTCGGGACGAAAGTCCAGAGGAATCCCTTAAATGCCGAAGACCGCACGATTTGCCCAACCCCGACCGTGGACGGAATCCGCGCCGCAACTGGTCGATGTCGCCATGGGCCGCAAGCCGGCCGACCTCGTCATCCGCAACGGCCGCTGGGTGAACGTGCATTCGGGCGAAATCATCGCCGGCACCGATCTTGCAATCACCGCCGGCCGCTTCGCCTATTGCGGGCCCGATGCCAGCCACGCCATCGGCGAGGGCACCAAGGTGGTCGACGCCGGCGGCCGCTATCTCGTGCCCGGCCTGTGCGACGCGCACATGCATGTCGAGAGCGGCATGGTGACGGTGACCGAGTTCTCGCGCGCGGTCATCCCGCACGGCACCACCTCGATGTTCGTCGATCCGCACGAGATCGCCAACGTGCTGGGCCTGGAGGGCGTGCGGCTGATGCACGACGAGGCGTTGGCGATGCCGATCAACGTGCATGTGCAGATGCCGTCCTGCGTGCCTTCGGCGCCGGGGCTGGAGAATGCGGGTGCCGTGCTCACCGTCGAGGACGTCGCCGAGGCAATGGGTTGGGAGAACATCATCGGCCTCGGCGAGGTGATGAATTTCCCGGGCGTCGCCGCCAACAACCCGGTTATGTCGGGCGAGATCGCCGCCACCGTGCGCGCCGGCAAGACGGTTGGCGGCCATTATGCCTCGCCCGATCTCGGCCTGCCGTTCCACGGCTACGTCGCCGGCGGACCGGAAGACGACCATGAGGGCACGCGCGCCGAGGACGCGATCGCGCGCGTCCGCCAGGGCATGAAGGCGATGCTCAGGCTGGGCTCCGCCTGGTACGACGTTGCCAGCCAGATCAAGGCCGTCACGGAAATGGGCATCGATCCGCGCAACTTCATCCTCTGCACCGACGACAGCCACTCCGGAACGCTGGTGCATGACGGCCACATGGACCGGGTGGTCCGGCACGCCATCCAGCAGGGCCTGAAGCCGGTGACGGCGATCCAGATGGCGACGATCAACACCGCCCAGCACTTCCGCCTGGAGCGCGAGATCGGCTCGATCGCGCCCGGCAGGCTGGCCGACTTCCTGATCGTCTCGGACCTCGCCGAACTCAGGATCGACGAGGTGTTCGCCCGCGGCGTGCGCGTGGCCAAAGCCGGCAGGCTGGAGATCGACATTCCCGCCTATGCCTATCCAGCTGCCGCGAAGAACACGGTCAAGCTCGGCAGGAAACTCGCCGGCGGCGACTTCGACATCAGGGCGCCGGAGGGCGCAAACGAAGTCCGCGTGCGCGTCATCGGCGTGATCGAGAACCAGGCGCCGACGCGGGCGCTGGAGGCGGACCTTTCGGTCGAGAACGGGCTCGTGAGCATGGACCGGCGCAACGACGTCTGCCAGATCGCGCTGGTCGAGCGCCACAGGGCGACCGGCCAGGTGACCAATGCCTTCGTCTCCGGCTTCGGCTACATGAAGGACTGTGCCATGGCCTCGACGGTGGCGCATGACAGCCATCACATGATCGTGGTCGGCACCAACAAGGCCGACATGGCGTTGGCCGCCAACCGGCTGGGCGAAGTCGGCGGCGGCGTGGTGCTGTTCTCCGAGGGCAAGGAACTGGCTCTGGTCGAGATGCCGATCGCCGGGCTGATGTCGGACGAGCGCGCCGAGATCGTCGCAGCCAAGGCCGACAGGCTGGTGCAGGCGATGCGCGACATGGGCTGCAGCCTCAACAACGCCTATATGCAGCACTCGCTGCTGGCGCTGGTGGTCATTCCGGAACTGCGCATCTCGGACGTCGGGCTGGTCGACGTGACGAAATTCGAGAAGGTAGACCTGTTCGTCTGAATGCCCAGTTTCCTCCCCCCTCGCGGGGAGGGATCAAAGGCGAGGGCAATGGCCCACGCCTATGGGGACCAACAAGCGGCAGCAGCCCAGGAGGGCGTCGCCCGCGTTGAGGCTACATCAACCCGCCTTCGAGCAGGCGGAGCCGGTCGGTGACGTCGCGGTCGCTGGCGAAGCCGTCGTCGGTGCGCAGGCGCTGGCCGAGCAGCTTCACCATCTCGGGGTTGTCGGCGAACTTGGTGTGGTTGAAAGCGTCGCCGCTCTTGGTGTTCGACAGGTCGACGACGATGACGCCGTACTCGGCGAGGTCGGCCGCGTTCTTGTAGTCGCCGAGGCGCGGCTTGGAGCCGGCGATCAGGCCTGACAGCTTGAGCGCCCGGTCGTCGTCCGACAGCATCAGGAAGAACGGCTTGGTCGGCTTGCCGTAGCGGCGCATCTGGCTCTTGAACACGTCGACGTCGATGTCGGGCGAGGCCAGCACCACGTCGCCGAGCTTGCCGCCGAGGTCGCGGTCGCCGGTGAGCGCCAGCTGGCGCAGCGCCTCCATGGTGACCCAGGTGCCCATCGAATGGGCGACGATGTCGATGCGGCGCGCACCCGACTGGGCGAGCATGCGCAGCGTGGCCTCGAGCTGGTCACGGGCGGCCGAGGCGCTCTCCTTGTCGTAGACATAGTCGGTCGTGCTGCCGCCCGAAGCCCAGGAGAACAGCACCGGCGTGCCGGTGTAGCCCGAATCCTGCGCGATCTGGGTGGCGCGGTAGACGCCGGCGTCGAAGGAGGTGTTGTAGCCGTGCACGAAGACCATGGCGCGACCGCCGCGCGCGGCGATGTCGGAGCTGAGCGCCTTGGAAAATTCCGGCTGCGTCTCGAAGGTGACCGCGTCGGTGGCGGTGAAGTACTTGCTCGGATCTGCCTCCTTGCCGCTCTTGCGCAGCTCGATCTGACCGACCTTGTGGATCTTCGGCACTGTGACGTTGACGCGCGCGAAGTTGAGCATCGCCGAACGGCCGCGGTCGAAGACCTGCTTGTCGTCGGCGGCGCGCTCGCGCGTCGAGGCGATGAAAATGGCATGGTTGCCGGCTATCTCGGTGACCGGGACGTTGACGACCGAACCCGTCAACAGTTCGCCCGAAGGCTGGCTGATGCAACCGGACAGGAAGAGGGCGGCGGCGACTATGATGAACTTGGACGGCAACACTTCGTAATCTCGCTGACGGGCAGTACGTGCAGGGTAGCTTCTTCCCGAGCGGCTGATAGTGGCGGAAGTAAGTCCGGTCCAGCCGAAAAGGACCGCCGCCGGGGCAATTGCGCGCAGGGTGTTGCCCGAATGCCAAAACTGCGGTGGAAACAGAGACTTCTCAGATCCTGTTCACGAAGTTAGCGACCCCAGAAAGTTGGCGTGAAGACCACCAGCACGGCTAGTATTTCGAGACGCCCGAGCAGCATGGCGGCCGACGAGATCCACTTCGCGGCATCCGGCAGGGACGAGAAATTGCCGACCGGCCCGATGATCGGCCCGAGGCCGGGGCCGACATTGGTCAGCGCCGTCAGCACGCCGGTCATGGAGGTGACGAGGTCGAGGCCCGTGGCGGCCATCAGGATCGTGCCGATCGCCCAGAGCACGAAGAAGGAAGCAATGAACAGCACGACCGCGCGCTGCATGTCGGCATCGACGATGCGGTCGCCATAGCGCACCGGCGTCACCGAGTTGGGGTAGATGAGCCGGCGCAGGCCGTTGGCGAGCAGCTCGAACAGGATGAGGAAGCGATAGGCCTTGATGCCGCCGGTGGTCGACCCCGAGCAGCCGCCCATGAAGGTGGCGACGAAGATGCAGGCGACCGCGAACGGTCCCCAGAGAGTGTAGTCGTCGCTGGCGAAGCCCGTGGTCGAGATCACCGACATGAAGTTGAAGGCGGTGTGGGTCAGCGCGGTCAGGAACGGCATGCCGGTCCTGAGGCTGAGATAGACCGCGACCGAGACGGCGAAGACGATGCAATAGCCGGCGAAGACCCTGATCTGCGGGTCGCGCAGCGCGTCGAGCCGGCCGCGCACGGCGAACAGGATCATGATCGAGAAGGGCAGGCTGCCCACGAACATGAAGATGGTGCCGACCCACAGGATCGCGGGCTGGCCTGCATAGCGGATGAAGGAGGTGTCGCTGGTGGCCATGCCGCCGGTGGCGAGCGTCGACATGGCGTGGTTGATGGCGTCGAAGGCTTCCATGCCGGCCGCTGCATAGGCGATGGCGCAGGCGGTGACGAGCGCGGTGTAGATGCCGATGAGGCTGACGGCGAAGGTCTGGAAACGCTCGAACGGGCGCTCCTCGATGTCGGAGGATTCGATCTTGAAGTAGGACACGCCGCCGATGTTGAGGAACGGCAGCAGGAACAGGCCGAGCGCGATGACGCCGAGGCCGCCCATGAAGTTGAGCAGGGACCGCCAGATGAGGACGCCGGGCGGGGCGTTGTCGAGGCCGTTGATGACGGTGGAGCCGGTGGTGGTGATGCCGGACACCGATTCGAAGAAGGCGTCGGTGACGCTGAGCTGCAGCGACGACGTCATGAACGGAACGGCGCCCGCGATGGCCAGCGTCAGCCACAGGAAATTGACGAGCAGGAAGCCGAAGCGCGTGTTGGCCGGCGGCTTGTGGCCCTGGGTGGCCAGCGCGACCGCCAGCGCCAGGGCGCCCATGAACATGGCCGTGAAGGCGAAGGAGCGCCAGTCGTCGTTGCCGTAGAACAGGTCGACGGCAGCCGGTATGAGCATTGCGACCGAGAGATAGATGGCAAAGACCGCGGCCACGTGGATCGCGGCGCGGACGGCAATTCTGTTCACCGTGACGTGTCCCCAGTTTTGATCGCGGCGCGACGGCTGGACCTTGCGGCGGGCGCCGGACAGTGGCTTCCCGCCGTCGAATATGCAATAGCCCATCCATGCGGGCCACAGCATTTGCCCGGCCGAATCCAGGAGTGCCGTCGCCATGACCAGCTTTGCCGAAAGGGTTGCTCTGGCGGCCAAGGCAACAAGGCAGCTTTTCCCCGAAACGCCGCTGCAGCTGAACGACTATCTGTCGCGCAAGACCGGTGCGCGCGTGCTGCTCAAGCGCGAAGACCTGACCCCGGTGCGCTCGTACAAGATCAGGGGGGCGTTCAACTTCTTCCGCAAGGCGCTGGCGGCCGGCAACCATGCCGAACTGTTCGTCTGCGCCTCGGCGGGCAACCATGCCCAGGGCTTCGCCTTCGTCTGCCGGCACTTCGGCAAGAAGGGCGTGGTGTTCATGCCGGTGACAACGCCGCAGCAGAAGATCGACAAGACCAAGCTGTTCGGCGGCGAGTTCGTCGAGATCAGGCTGGTGGGGGACTTCTTCGACGACTGCTATCGCGCCGCGCTCGAATTCGCCGACCATTCCGGCGGCCACATGGTGCCGCCCTTCGACCACAAGGACATCATCGAAGGCCAGGCGACGGTGGCATTGGAAATCGCGGCGCAGATGCCCGGGGGCAAGTCGCCCGACCTGGTGCTGCTGCCGGTCGGCGGCGGCGGCCTGGCGGCGGGGGTGACGCGTTATCTCGGCGAGACGGGCGATGCCCCGCGCTTCGTGTTCTGCGAGCCGGCGGGGGCGCCGAGCCTGAGGGACAGCCTTGCCACCGGCAAGCGGGTCAAGCTCGCCAAGGTCGACAATTTCGTCGATGGCGCAGCCGTGGCCGAGATCGGGCGCGAGCCGCTGCGCCACCTCAAGGACTTCCCCGCCGACGCCGTCCGGCTGGTGCCGGAGAACCGGCTCTGCGCCACGATGGTGGAGATGCTCAATGTCGAGGGCGTCGTGCTGGAGCCTGCCGGCGCGCTCGCCATCGACGCGCTCAAGGATTTCTCCAAGAAGGATCTGAAGGGCAAGACCGTGGTGGCCGTGGTGTCGGGCGGCAACTTCGACTTCGAGCGGCTGCCCGACGTCAAGGAACGGGCGCTGCGCTTCGAGGGGCTGAAAAAGTATTTCGTGATCCGCTTCCCCCAGCGGCCGGGCGCGCTGCGCGACTTCCTCGAACTCCTCGGGCCCGACGACGACATCACCCGCTTCGAATATCTCAAGAAGTCGGCCCGCAACTTCGGCTCGGTGCTGATCGGCATCGAGACCAAGGACCGCCGCAACTTCGACCTGCTCAAGGCGCGCTTCGACGTCGAGGGCGTGCAATATCACGACATCACCGACAACGAGACGCTCGGCGGCTTCATCATATGACCGTGTATGTGGCGCTGTTTTCCGGCATCAATGTCGGCGGTAACCGCATCGTGAAGATGGCGGAGCTCCGGGCCTTCTTCGGGGACCAGGGATTTGGCGACGTCGCGACTTACATCCAGAGCGGCAACGTCGTCTTCACCGCCGCGGGCGAGGGCGACGCGGCAGCGCTTTGCAAGAGGATAGAGGCTGCCTTCGAGGCGCGCTGGGGTTTCGGCTCGCGCATCATGGTGCGCGATGCCGCCTGGTTCGAAAATACCGTCGCGAAAAATCCCTATCCGGAGGTGGCGGGCGACCCAACCAGGCTGCACGCCTATGTGCTGGAGCGCGAACCGACGGCGGCGGAGATCGGGCCGGTGGCCGAGCGCTGCACCGGGGCGGAGCGGTTCGAGGTGATCGGCGACGTGCTCTACCTGCACGCGCCGGACGGTCTCGGCAAGTCGAAGTTCGCCGAGGTTTTGCCGCGCGTGCTCAAGGTGCCGGCGACGGCGCGCAACTGGCGCACCGTGCTTGCGCTGGTTGAAATGGCGAAGGGCGCCTGAGGCGCCCTTCGGTCGGTCAATCTGGCCTGCCCGGCGGGCGGAGCGCTTACCAGGAGCCGGTGTTGGGCATCGACAGCCACGGCTCGGCCGGTGCCTTCGGGCTGCCCTTCTGCAAAAGCTCGATGGAGATGCCGTCGGGCGACTTGATGAAGGCCATGTTGCCGTCGCGGGGCGGGCGGTTGATGACGACGCCCTTGTCCATCAGGTTCTGGCAGGTGGCGTAGATGTCGTCGACCTCGTAGGCGAGATGGCCGAAATTGCGGCCGCCCTTGTAGTCTTCCGGATCCCAGTTGTAGGTGAGTTCCACCAGCGGCGCCCGCTGGTCGGCGGCCGGCGCGTCGCCGGGCGCGGCGAGGAAGATCAGCGTGTAGCGGCCCTTTTCGTTGGTGTGGCGGCGGACTTCCTTCAGCCCGAGCTTGTTGCAGTAGAAATCCAGGGAAGCGTCGACGTCGGCGACGCGGACCATTGTGTGCAGATAGCGCATCTCGGTTCCTCAACTGTTCGGGAGCGTGCCGATACATAGGGCGGGCCCGCCGGGCTCGGCAAGCCGGCCTGCGACTTTTGTGCGCCGAAGTTCAGGCGGGCCTCTCTATTCTCGGGACGAAGTTGAAAAATGGCTGGCCGGCCCTTGCGCATGTCCAAAGCGGAAGTGTTAATCTTACGTCAAGAATCAGTAGCGGCGTTTGCAAGGAAAGGGGGCGTTCTGATGGGGGAAAAGGCCTCTCTCTTGATGCATGACAACACTGGTCGGGATGCTTTCGCGGATGACGGCACCGACAATGTGGGTCTCGTCGAGGTTTCCGGCGCCATCAAGTGGTTCGACGTGGCCAAGGGCTACGGCTTCATCCTTCCCGACCGGGGTGCCACCAGCGACGTGCTGCTGCATGTGACCTGCCTGCGCCGCGACGGCTTCCAGACAGCGTTGGAGGGCGCCCGCGTGGTGTGCCTCGCCAAGCAGGGCGACCGTGGCCTGCAGGCCTTCCGCGTCCTCTCCATGGACACCTCCACAGCGGTCCACCCGGCAGAGATGCAGGAGCAGCGCACGCATGTGGCGGTGACCGCCGAGAGCGGGCTCGAGCGCGCCCTGGTGAAGTGGTTCAACCGCACCAAGGGCTTCGGCTTCCTGACCCGCGGCGACGGCACCGAGGACATATTCGTCCACATGGAGACGCTGCGCCGCTATGGCGTCACCGAACTGCGGCCCGGACAGGTGGTCCTCGTTCGCTACGGCAAAGGCGACAAAGGCCTTATGGCTGCCGAAATTCACCCCGATCTAGGGACCCTGCCGGTCGCGCACTGAGCGGTTCAGCGCGCGGTCGAAGGCAGGGCTCGGATTGCCGGCCGCATGCGGCCGGGCGGGGGAACTCATGAACAGACGTAGATTTTTGCTGGCTGGCGCGATCGGCGCCGCGACCGCTGCGGCGGTGGTCGCGCTGTCGCTCACCTGGACATCGCCGGGACTGGCGGAGAGCCAGCCGATGGCACTGCCGCAGGACCCCGATCCGCTGGTCGCGGTGACGGCCAAGGGCGACGTTTCGTTCCGCATCGAAGTGGCCGACGAGCCGGCGGAACGTTCGATGGGGCTGATGTTCCGCAAGGATCTCGCCGACGACCAGGGCATGCTGTTCGTCTTCGACCAGACCCAGCCGGTCGGATTCTGGATGAAGAACACGCCGCTGCCGCTGGACCTTCTGTTCATCGGCGAGGACGGCAAGGTGCGCGACATCCAGCAGGGCGAGCCTTTCTCCGAGGCGGTCATCGCGCCCGACGAGCCGGTGCGCTTCGTGCTGGAGCTCAAGGCCGGCACGGCCGAGAAGGCCGGCATCAAGGATGGCGACCAGTTGAAGCACCGTGTCATCGCCGAGTCCGGCGCGGCCAATCCGGGATAGGCGGCAGGGATCGACATGGCTGTGGATCATTTCTCGCACGAAGGCTTCGACCTGGCGTTTCTCGACCAGCCGCCGGTGGCGGCGGGAAGCGGCGCGCCGGTGCTGATGATCCACGGCTTCGCCTCGAGCCATTTCGTCAACTGGGTGTCGCCCGGCTGGTTCAAGACGCTTACGGAAGCGGGCTACCGGGCGATCGCGTTCGACAATCGCGGCCATGGCCTGTCGTCGAAGAGCTATGACGAGGCCGACTACACGCCCTCGAAGATGGCGAGCGACGCAGTGGCGCTGCTCGACCATCTCGGCATCGAGCGCGCCCATGTCATGGGCTATTCGATGGGCGCGCGCGTCTCGGCGTTCCTGGCGCTCGCCGCGCCGGAAAGGGTGGCGACGCTGGTGTTCGGCGGCCTCGGCATCGGCATGGTCGACGGCGTCGGCGACTGGGACCCGATCGCCGACGCATTGCTGGCGGAAGACCCCGAATCCATCACGCATCGCCGCGGAAAATCGTTCCGCGCCTTTGCCGACCAGACCCGCAGTGACAAGCGGGCGCTGGCCGCCTGCATCGCCACCTCGCGCGAGCTTTTGACCGAGGCCGACATGTCCCGCATCACCCAGCCTACGCTGGTTGCGGTCGGCACCACTGACGACATCGGCGGTTCGGCCGCCGAGCTGGCGGCGCTGATGCCCAATGCGGTCAGCTTCGACATCGAAGCTCGCGACCACATGCTCGCCGTCGGCGACCGCACCTTCAAGAAGAGGGTGCTGGAGTTCTACGCCGAGCATCCGCTCTGAGTTCAGGCCTCCAGGACCGCGAGCGACCGCTGCATGTTCGCCCGTGCCCGTGCCTCGAAGAGCCGGGCAAAGATGTCGGTGTGGAAGATGCGCGGGCGGGCGAGGAAGTTTCGCAGCACGACACCCCGCCCGGCGCGCCAGTCCGCCTCGCTGACCCAGCCATATTCGCGCCTGACGGCGGCCTCGTAGGCGTCGAAGGCCTCAGGGCGCGCGCCGAGGATCGACAGGTCCATGTCCAGGAACAGGGCCGCGTCCTCTTGCGCGGCCCCGTCCCCGAATTCCGGCACCTGATGCGCCGCGGTTGCCTCGATCATGGCGACGATGCGGGCAAGGCGCGTGTCGTCGACATGGCCGCGCAGCCGGTCTGCGGCGAGTGCGGCACTTGCCGGCTCGTTGTCCTTGCGGCGGCTGTCGTAGATGGCGTCGTGGAACCAGATCGCCGCCTCGACCGCCTCGGGATCGGCGAAGGCCTGGCGGTGCTCGTCGAGCAGCTTGAGCAGGGCCTCGATGTGGCGGAGGCCGTGGTAGTGCCGGTCCGCCGCCTCGTAGAGCGTCGTCAGTTCCGCCTTTGTCGTGGCGTCTAGGATCGGCATGGCGTCAGCACCCCTTGAAATGCGGCGTGCGCCGCGCGTGGAACGCGGCGCGGCCTTCGGCATAGTCTTCGCTCGGGAAGGTGGCGTCGCCGAGCGACCGGGCGAGGGCTGCCTCCTCCGGATCGTGGCTCAGGGCGGCGCGGATGGCGGCCTTGGACGCCCTGACCGACAGCGGCGCGTTGCGGGCGATGCCCCGGGCGATCTCCTCGACGCGGGCGTCGAATTCGGCGGCTTCGACAATCTCGAGCAGGAAGCCGGCGGCAAGGGCTGCCGGCGCACCGATGCGGGCGGCGGTATAGGTGAGATAGCGCGCCATCTGCGGGCCGGCTGCCGAGACGATGTCGCCCATCGCGTCCTGCGGATAAGCGAGGCCGAGTCGGGCCGCGGGCACGGCGAACACGGCGTCGGCCGTGGCAAGGCGCAGGTCGCAGGCCGCCGCCAGGCCGAAGCCGCCGCCGAAGCAGATGCCGCGGATCGCCGCGATCACTGGCACGGAACAGTTGCGGAGCGAGGCGAAGGCCGCCGAATTGCCGGCTTCGTAGATGCGGGCGCTGTCGGGCGAGCCGCGCAGCGTGTTGAATTCGGCGATGTCGGCGCCTGCGGAAAAATCCTGGCCGGCGCCGCGCAGCACGATCACCCTGGCTTCGGGATCGCCCGAGAGCCCGTTCACGGTCGCGGCCAGCTCTGCCCACATGGCCTGAGTGACGGCGTTCTTGCGCGCCGGGCGGTTGATGACGATGGTCGCCATGCCGTCGCTGGTCGTGACCCTGATGGGCTCGCTTTCCATGATGCCTCGAATATCCGTGAACCAAATCCTGCAGCGGCCGCACCAACGAAACGTGCTGATCCTCCGCTAAGGAAAATTGAGTTCAATCATGTTAGCATGTGGCTTATATGTCCGGCGCGGGAATGCACAAGCCGACTGTGAACGGAGACCGTCGATGAACACCATAACCGCTGCGCGCCACGGCGCGCTGAAGCCGCTGGACCCGATCTGGCAGTCGGTGCGCGACGAAGCTGCCGACGCGGTGGCGCGCGACCCGCTGCTTGCGGCATTCCTCTATGCGACGATCCTCAACCAGGACACGCTGGAGGAGGCGGTGATCCACCGCCTGGCCGAGCGGCTGGCGCACCAGGACCTCGGCGCCGACCTGCTGCGCCAGACCTTCTATGCCATGCTCGAGGACAGGCAGGAGTGGAGCGACATCATCCGCACCGACATCCAGGCCTATTACGACCGCGACCCCGCCTGCGACCGCTACCTGATGCCAGTGCTCTATTTCAAGGGCTTCCACGCCATCCAGACGCACCGGCTGGCGCACTGGCTCTGGAACCGCGGCCGCAAGGATTTCGCGCTCTACCTGCAGAGCCGCTCGTCGTCGGTGTTCCAGACCGATATCAACCCGGCCGCACGCATGGGCAAGGGCATCTTCATCGACCATGCGACGGGGCTCGTCGTCGGCGAGACGGCCGTCATCGAGGACGACGTGTCGATCCTGCACGGGGTGACGCTGGGCGGCACCGGCAAGGCCGGCGGCGACCGCCACCCCAAGGTGCGCTACGGCGTGCTGATCGGCGCCGGCGCCAAGATCCTCGGCAACATCGAGATCGGCCATTGCGCCAAGATCGCTGCCGGTTCGGTGGTGCTGTCGCCCGTGCCGCACAACAAGACGGTTGCCGGCGTGCCCGCGCGCGTTGTCGGCGAGACCGGCTGCGACCGTCCGTCGAGCCAGATGGACCAGTTGCTGCCGTCGCAGAGCATGGACCACGTCGTCACCTTCGACATCTGATGATCGCCGGCGCGTCCTGGCTGCGCAGAACACGTGAATTGCGCGGCCGGGGCGGCTCCTTGCCTTTACATCGTCATGCCGGGCGTGCCAGAAGCGCCTCTCTCAAACTACAAGCCGGAGAAGCCAGTTGAAGCCGGAAGAAATCCGAAAGCTCGACGCTTATTTCAAGCGCCAGTTCCAGAACCCGAACCTCCAGGTCAAGGCTCGCCCGCGCAAGGACGATTCGGCCGAGGTCTATATCGGCGACGAATTCCTCGGCATCGTTTTCAAGGACGAGGACGACGGCGACTACAATTTCTCGATGGCGATCCTCGACGTCGACCTGGGCTGATCGAAGGCCGCGCGACCTGTCGCGCGGCAGTCACCTGGCGACGAGCATCGCGTTCGCTGTCGCCAGCACCGCAGCATCGAGCGCGCGCCATTCACCCAGCAGTTCCCGCGGGAACCTGTAGGTCAGGCTGAGATCCTTGCCGACGAACACGTCGCGCTCGCAAGGCGCAAGCGATTCCTCGGCGGCAGCGCCGCCGAGGCAGCGGGCCACGAAGGCAGGCTCACCCGGGCGGGCCGCGACCGCCAGCACCTCGTTGAGATAGCCGGACGTTCCCGAGAAGCCGAACAGCGTCATGCCGTCCGGGCCCGGTACGCCGGGCTTGACGGTGAGGGCGTCGTAGATCGGCCCAAGCCGTCCGCTCATGTCGCGAGCCATCATGCGCGGCTCGAAGCCGACGAAGATGATGCGCTTGCGGCCACCCGCATTGTTGAAGGCATTGCGGGCGGCAGTGCTGTAGCCGTCCATCTCGGGCCAGCGCAGATAGAGGTCGAGCCGGCTCGCCGGGCCATCGCGGCGTGCCTTGTCGAAGCGGATCATGTTGGCCGGGGCGGCGATCGCCTCGCCGCCGACCAGGACGGTGCGCATCGTCGTATCGTCGCTGTGGCCCCCCATCTCGATCGCGTGGCCGTACCAGCGGCCGGCGGCGCTGATCGCCAGCGACAGCAGCGCCAGCACCGCAAGCGCGCAGAAGATCTTCATCATCGGCGCGGAATCGACGACCTCGAAATCCGGGTCGTTCATCGCCTGCTGGTTCATCGATGTCTCCAGGATCGGCTGCCTGCGCCTGCCGGCCGATCGGCCGATGCAGGGCTTGCGCCTGCGAACGCGCGCTGCGGAGGCGGCCTAATATCGCACCGACATTGCGCCGGCATGGTTAAGCGGCGGTTAATGCGTCCGGCGCTTGCCATGCGGACCCGTGCTCCATAGTTTGCGCCCGGATAATCGCAAGGGATTTCAAGATGCCGCTTTATGCACTAGATGGAACCGAGCCGAGGTTCGAGGATCGCGACAGCAACTGGATCGCGCCGGACGCGTCGGTGGTGGGCGACGTCAGGATCGGCCGCGATGTCGGTGTCTGGTTCGGCGCGGCGATCCGCGGCGACCGCGAGCCGATCACCATCGGGGCGCGCAGCAATATCCAGGAACACACGGTGATGCACACGGATCCGGGCTATCCGCTGACCATCGGCGAGGGATGCACCGTGGGCCATCGCGCCATCCTGCATGGCTGCACGGTGGGCGACAACAGCCTGATCGGCATGGGCGCCATCGTGCTCAACGGCGCGAAGATCGGCAGGAACTGCCTGGTGGGTGCGGGCGCGCTGGTGACCGAGGGCAAGGAATTCCCCGACAATTCGCTGATCGTCGGCTCGCCCGCCAAGGTGATGCGCAAGCTCGACGATGCCGCAGCCGATCGGCTGCGCAAGTCGGCGGCGGACTATGTCGCCAACCAGAAGCGCTTCAAGGCCGGGCTGAAGAAGGTGGCCGACTGACCGGCGGGTAAAAAGAACGGAGCCGGCCCTGGATGGGGGCCGGCTCCTGAACCCGGTCGTTGGGGACGGGGAGGGTGGGGACGCGACCGGGTTTTCCCGGGAGTTGTCTAGCGAACCGACGCGACGGAGTCGGCGCGGCCGTCGTTGATGCCGATCCAGACGCCGGAGTTCCGCTCCGACTGACGCTTGAGATAGGTATAGACGGTCTCGTCCCAGGCCATGATGCGCGGGTCGAGATTGTCGAGGATGTACTCGCCCATGCTGGTGCGGACGGTCAGCACCGCATGGCCCTCGCCATTGGGCTGGCGCGCGACCGTCAGCAGCAGGTCGCCCGCCGGAACGCCGAGGTCCATCAGCTTGCGGCGCTTTTCCAGCGCGTAGTCCTCGCAGTCGCCGGCGCTGGCGGGATAGGACCAGACCTCTTCCTTGCCCCACATTTCCATGTCGGTGCGCGGCGCGACCGCGGTGTTGACCTCGTTGTTGATGTCGACCATCGCCTGCCAGAGCGTGCGGGTCAGTTCCACCGGCGCGCGGACATCGGTCTTCTGGCTGCACTCGTCCGGAAGCCGCTTGCACAATTCGTAGTGCCCGACCGGCTGGGTCGTGCGGCCGTTGGTCTGCATGACCGACGGCACGGCCAGCGCGGTGCCGACAGCGCCGGCCTGGAGTGTGGCGGCCAGAAGAACCAGCCATCCCTGTCGCTTGTTCATGTGATTGTCTCCCCGTTTGAGAAGACAATGACAGGTGCGGATTTATTTCACGCAAAGCGACGAAGTAGATGTTGAGTAAAAACAAAACAGGAGTTTCTGAAATCAAGAATATAATAAGAATAAATTTTGAGGAGAATTTGATTGGAATTTTATCGAAATGGCACGATGCGCCATGCGTTTCCTGGCTCGTTTCGGCACGGCAGGATGGGGCTGTGCCGAAATGGGGCAGGGGCCGGTGTGCGGGGCGCGGGCGGCCGAAGACGCCTTTGGGTGGGCTGTAGCGGTTTCGGGATGTGGCTGGCCGGTGCTGGACGAGATGTCGCAGGAGCGAGCGGATCGGCCTGGCGTCGGCCGGAGCATGGCCCCTTAATCCGGGACCGGTTTTCGAAAGAAACGAGCTTCGTCGGGACAACGGAGATCCATTCCGATCCAGTCGGAATGGAACAGGTTCTAGGTACGCGGCCTGTTGAATTCGGAGTCGAGCGTCTCGGGCCGCTGGACGACGGCGAATTCGATGGCGACGCCATCCTGGAAGTGACGCACGACCTGGCCGCGCATGGTGCCCAGCATGACCTGGACGCCGATGGCCGGCTTGACCTCGATCTCGATGGCAGCGCCCGACAGCGACAGGTCGATGATACGGCACGGATACTGCCGGCCGTCGGTGAGCTGCAGGACGCTGACCGGGTTGCGCGGCGCGACGCGTTCGTGGCGCCGGTCTTCGGGCAGGTCGAGCTCGTGCTTGTTGGCAAGCCAGGTGAGCTGCGCAGCCAGCTTGTCGCGCTTGCGCTCGGAAGCGATGACCGTCATCGCGAAGCCGTCCGGCAGGCGGCGCGTGACGACGCCTTCGACGCGGCCGATATGGTCGATATAGGCGATGACCTTCTCGCCCGGAGCGCCGGAGTGATCGGTGCGGAAGGCGACGTCGCCGGGAGACATGTCGATGACCTGTCCGGCATGCTCGCTGCGATCCTCGAGCATGAACCGGCCGTAAATCTTGACGCGGACGCGCTGGAAGTTGCGCCGTTCCGCTCGTGACGGCGCGTAATCGATCGCCGCTGGCCTCATTTTGCCCTCTTTGCCGCAAACTCCCATGGACCGTGAGCGGCAGGGAGCCATCGCCACAAGCTAGCGCCAAAGAGGTTAATAAAGCGCGTAGCGGCTACCCCTGCGTAAGCCGGTTCCGCCTATTCCTCGCGTCCGCCTTCGAGCACGAAAAGGTGGCGGATGCGGCGCGCCCCGTCGAGCGGGTTCGGCTCGCCCTCGAGCGTCGCGTCGCTGGGCGCCAGCGAGGGCACGGTCACTGCGGGGCGGTTCTTCAGATACATCGGCTCGACGTTCGGATCGACGACGCGCACGCTCTCGATCGAGGCGTCCGTGATCGGGTCGGAGCCCAGCCAGAAGGGGCGGTCGGCGCTCGACAGGACGCCCAGGCTGCGCGGGTTCTCGACGCCGCCGTCGAGCGGCAGGAGCAGCATCTCGAAGGTCGCGCAGCGCCGGCTTGCGGTGAAGCCCTCGAAGCCGATCACGACCACCGATTTCTGCTGGAACACGCCGTAGGCAAGGCGCGCGATCAGGCGCTGGTCCTTCTGCCGCCACAGCGACGGGAACGAGAATCCCTTGAGTTCGCGCCCGAAGGTGGCGCACAGCCGCGTGCCCGCGAGCCGGAATACGGCCTCGCCGCGGGCATCGCGTTCGAGGATGAAGGTGTCGGCCAGAAGGCCCTTGATGTCGGCAGGCTCGACTTCCGTGCGTTTGGGTGCGGGCCGGCCGTCGCGAAGGCGGTTCCAATACTGGAACAGTGCCAGCGATCCTTTCTGTTTCATCTTGCTCCGCTCCGAGCGATCCTGTTCGGGATGTGCCATCGCTGGACAGAATCGCTTCATTCTTGAGGACTACATGAGCGGTGGAGCAGGACCCGTGCCAGTCACAGTAACAGTTGTTAACGGCTGGGGGACGTTAAGGTTAACAAGTGGTTTACGTTGCCGCGCCGGGCGCCGCGTGGCAGGCTTCGGTCACTCCATGATGTTGGCCGCCCGGCGGCCGGCAGCACTTCAGTCAAAGGTTTGGGGGCGGGCAAGGGGGCTCGACCAGCCGTTCAGGGGAAACCCTGGACGGCTTCTTTTTTTGCGCTTTGGCCGGCGGTCGCGTAGATGGGGCGGATGACCGAGACGGACCCGAGCAGAATGAGCGAGCCAGCCAACCCGATCGAGAACGAAGCGCCGGCGGCGGAGCCGAACCGGCGCGAGCCGGTCTTCAACATGCCCGGCATCGTGATCGCCATCATCGCTGCCTGCGTCGCCATCCAGCTGCTGCGCGACTACGTGCTCACGCCCGACCAGGACTTCCGGCTGCTGGTGCGCGCGGCCTTCATCCCGATCCGCTACTCCGGGCAGTTCGACCTGGACGTCTACGCCTTCACCAGCCCGCTGACCTACGCGTTCCTGCATGGCGGCTACGCCCACCTGATCATCAACATGGTCTGGCTCGCCGTCTTCGGCTCGCCGCTGGCCAACCGGCTGGGGGCGCTGCGCTTCTCGCTGTTCTTCGCGGTGACCGCGCTGGCCGCGGTTATGCTGCACTACGTTCTGCATCCGCTCGACAATGCCCCGCTGGTCGGCGCATCCGGTGCGATCTCGGGCATGATGGGCGCCGCCGCCCGCTTCAATTTCCGCATCGACCGCGCGCAGGGGCAGCCCGCCTTCGCCGGCGCCGTGCTGCCCATCGGCGAGGTGCTCCGATCGCGCATGGCGATGACCTTCCTCGGCGTCTGGATGGTCATCAACCTGATCACCGGTCTCGTCGGTTTTGCGCCCGGCGTCGAAAACCAGATCGCCTGGGAAGCCCATATCGGCGGCTTCCTGGCCGGCTTCTTCGGCGTCCGTCTCTTCGACCGCAGGCCCGCCTAGCGCCGCGCTGCGCACTTGAAATGCGGCCTGATGCAGCGCACCATGCAATCGGCCGCAATGGCCACTGGAAGTGCATGCGCAGACCGCTACGGAAGGAGGTCCCGATGACTGTGAAGGCAATCCTGGACAAGAAGGGCCATGACGTGTTCACCGTCGGCCCCAACGTTCCGCTGTCGGAGGCCGCGCGCATGCTTGCAGAGCACCGGATCGGTGCGCTGGTCGTCACCAATGGCGACCGCAAGATCGTCGGCATTCTCTCCGAGCGCGACGTGGTGCGCGTGGTCGGCAAGGAAGGCGCTTCGGCGCTCGACAGGACCGTGCGCGAAGTGATGACCCCCAAGGTCAAGATCTGCAACGAGAGCCACACCGTGAACCAGGTCATGGAGATCATGACCAACGGCCGCTTCCGCCATCTGCCGGTCGAGCGCGACGGCTATCTCCACGGCATCGTCTCCATCGGCGACGTGGTCAAGCGCCGCATCGAGGACGTCGAGCGCGAGGCCGAGGAGATCAAGGCCTACATCGCCACCGCCTGAGGCTGGCGCGGTGCCGCCGGCCGGGAGACCCGACCGGCGGTGTTTCGCGGTCACCTGTTGTCGAGTTCGGAGCGGACGAGTTCGAGCCCGCGCCGGGTGATGCGATAGGGGCCGCCATTGGACGAGGCGACCGCCTTCTTGCGCTTCAGTTTCCTGAACAGTTCGAGGTCGAAGCCCGGATAGCGCCAGCCGTCGCGGGTGAGGCAGATCACCGCCTCGACCTTCCTGTGTTCGTTCTTCTCGATTTCGATGCGCCCGCCCTGGGCGAGCATGTGGAGGATGCGCTGCTCCGTGCGCGAAATGTCCATGCTTGGAGATGTCCCGGAAAACCTGGCTGAAACAGCCAATGAAAAATGCCGCCGCCGCGAAGCTTCGCGGCACGGGGTTTCAGGTTTTCACGCCCCGCCTTCCTCGGAAGGTCGGGGCCTCAGCGGGACTCAGACGAGTTGAACATCCACTCTCCATAGGACGATGGCGATATAGGCGCGGCTGTCGCGAAATGCCAGAGTGGCGCGGCGATGCCCCGCATTTCGAACGGGAAAGGTTGCAACACGGCAACGATTGATCTAGCGAAACCACAAGGTTTGTCGGCCGACACGAGCCGACACAACAGACAAGCGATTCCGGATCACCATGACCATCATCGACACCCGCACGCCCGATCCCAAGCGACTGATCCCCGGCGCCACCGGCGACTGGGAAGTCATCATCGGCCTCGAGGTTCATGCCCAGGTGACTTCGGAGGCGAAGCTGTTCTCGGGTGCCTCGACGGCGTTCGGCGCCGAGCCCAATGCCAATGTCAGCCTCGTCGACGCGGCGATGCCCGGCATGCTGCCCGTCATCAACGAGGAATGCGTGCGCCAGGCGATCCGCACGGGCCTCGGGCTGAAGGCGCAGATCAACCTGAAGTCGGTGTTCGACCGCAAGAACTACTTCTATCCCGACCTGCCGCAGGGCTACCAGATCTCGCAGTTCAAGCAGCCGATCGTCGGCGAAGGCACGATCACCATTTCGGTCGGCCCCGACCGCAAGGGCGAGTTCGAGGACATCGACATCGGCATCGAGCGCCTGCATCTCGAACAGGACGCCGGCAAGTCGATCCACGACCAGCACCCGACCATGTCCTATGTCGACCTCAACCGGTCGGGCGTGGCGCTGATGGAGATCGTCTCCAAGCCGGACATGCGCTCGGCCGACGAGGCCAAGGCCTACGTCACCAAGCTGCGCACCATCGTGCGCTACCTCGGCACCTGCGACGGCAACATGGACGAAGGCTCGATGCGCGCCGACGTCAACGTCTCGGTGCGCCGTCCTGGCGGTGAGTTCGGCACGCGCTGCGAGATCAAGAACGTCAACTCGATCCGCTTCGTCGGCCAGGCCATCGAATACGAGGCGCGGCGCCAGATCGCCATCCTCGAGGACGGCGGCAAGATCGACCAGGAGACGCGGCTGTTCGACCCGAACAAGGGCGAGACGCGTTCGATGCGCTCCAAGGAAGAGGCGCACGACTACCGCTACTTCCCCGATCCGGACCTCCTGCCGCTCGAATTCGACCAGGCCTATGTCGATGCGCTCGCCAAGGATCTCGTCGAACTGCCCGACGACAAGAAGGAAAGGCTGGTCAAGGCGCTCGGCCTGTCGGTCTACGACGCCTCGATCCTGGTGTCGGAAAAGGCGATCGCCGACTATTTCGAGAAGGTGGCTTCCGGACGCGACGGCAAGCTCGCTGCCAACTGGGTCATCAACGACCTGCTCGGCGCGCTCAACAAGGCCGGCAGGGACATCGAGGAAGCTCCGGTGTCGCCCGACCAGCTCGGCGCCATCATCGACCTCATCAAGGAAGGCACGATCTCCGGCAAGATCGCCAAGGACCTGTTCGAGATCGTCTGGAACGAGGGCGGCGACCCGAAGGAACTGGTCGAGAGCCGCGGCATGAAGCAGGTGACCGACACCGGCGCCATCGAGAAGGCCGTCGACGACGTCATCGCCGCCAATCCCGACAAGGCCGAGCAGGCGCGCGCCAAGCCGACCATGGCCGGCTGGTTCGTCGGCCAGGTGATGAAGGCCACCGGCGGCAAGGCCAACCCGCAGGCGGTCAACGACCTGGTCAAGGCCAAGCTCGGTATCGAGGAGTAAGGCGGATGTTCGTCCGCACGGCGAGCGAACGCGACCTTGAGACGATCAAGGTGCTGCTCGCCGACACCTGGCACGCGGCCTACGATGCCATCTACGGCGCCGAGCGGGTGGACGAGATCACGGCCGAGTGGCATTCGCTCGCCGCGCTCAAGGCGCGGCTGACGCGGCCGAACTCGGAATTCCTGGTCGCCGACGACGGCAAACGGATCGCCGGTACGGCCTTCGCCGCCGCGACCAGCGACGGCAAGACCGTCGTGCTCCATCAACTCGACGTGCGGCCCGGCAACCAGCGGGCGGGCGTCGGCCGCCTGCTGCTCGACGAGGTCGAGCAGTGCTTCCCGGAAGCGCGCACCCTGCGCCTCGAGGTCGAGAAGTCGAACGCCGGGGCGATTGCCTTCTACCGGGCCAGCGGCTTCGCGCAGGTCGGGGAGACGGCCGATGGCGGCGCGGAACAGTCCGGCATTCCGGCGCTCATCTTCGAGAAGCGGCTGGGCTGAAGCCTTGCAGGCAATCCCAGCTTGCGAACGGCGTGTTTTCTGCTTGCGCTAGCGCAAACGGCGCCTCAGACCGGTAGCCCGCCGTCAATCTGCCGCCAGTCAGCGCGTCAAGTTCAGGTCTTCCGGACCTCGACATTGTCGATGAGGCGCGTCTTGCCGAGCCGTGCCGCCACCAGCACGCGGCCTTCGGCCCCGCGCCTCCAGGGCGCGAGCGTCAGGCTCTCGCGCGCCTCGACATAGTCGACGACGTCGAAGCCGGCATCGAGGATCTCCTGCCGCGCCATTGCCATCGTCGCCGTCCCGTCGGCGCCGTCCTCAAGTGCTGCCGCCGCCTTGCGCAACGCCTTGTTGAGCTTGCGCGCGATCTCCAGCTCGGCCGGGCTGAGATAGGCATTGCGCGACGACATGGCGAGGCCCTCGGCGTCGCGGATCGTCGGCGAACCGACGATCTCGACCGGCAGATTCAGGTCGAGGCAGAGTTTCCTGACGACGCAGAGTTGCTGGTAGTCCTTCTCGCCGAAGACGGCGAGGTCGGGCGCGGCCTGGACGAACAGCTTGGCGACCACCGTCGCCACGCCGTCGAAGAAGGCGGGACGGAAGTCGGTTTCGAGCCCGGCCGACGGGCCGCCGACGGAAATCGTCGTGGCGAAGCCCTCGGGATAGACCTCGTCGACGCTCGGGGTGAAGGCGAGGTGGACGCCGGCCCGGTGCAGCTTGTCGAGGTCGAGCGCCAGCTGGCGCGGATATTTGTCGAGGTCCTCGGTCGGCGCGAACTGGCGCGGATTGACGAAGATCGAGACGACGCAGCGGTCGGCGCGTTGCAGTGCGGCGCGCATCAAGGAGACGTGCCCCTCGTGCAGGGCGCCCATCGTCGGCACCAGCGCGACCTTGAGCCCGGCGGCTCGCCATGCGTTGACCTGTGCGCGCAGGGCGGAGACGGTTTCGACGACCTCGGTCATGCCTTGTCCTTGTCGGGGGTGAACAGATGCTCCGGCGCGGGGAATGCGCCGCTGCGGACGTCATTGGCGTAGGCTGCGGCCGCATCCGCGACGATGTCGCGCAGATGGGCGTATTGCTTGACGAATTTTGGCACGCGGTCGACGGTGAGCCCGATCGCGTCGTCGATGACGAGGATCTGGCCGTCGCATTTCGGGCTGGCGCCGATGCCGATCGTCGGGATCGCGAGCATGGCGGACAAAGCGGCCGCGACCGGCTCCATGGTGCCCTCGATCACCACCGAGAAGGCGCCCGCCGCCTCGACCGCGCGGGCGTCGGCATGGAGTTGCACGATGTTCTCGTCGGACCGGCCCTTGATCTTGTAGCCGCCTTCCTTCTCGACCGATTGCGGCAACAGCCCGATATGGCCCATGACCGGGATGCCGGCGGCGACGATGGCCGCGATCTGCGGCGCCATCGTCACGCCGCCTTCGAGCTTGACTGCGTCGCAGCCGGTCTCGTCCACGATGCGCCGGGCGGAGGCGACGGCGTTCTCGACCGAGTCTTCGTAGGAGCCGGCGGGCATGTCGACGACGACGCAGGCGTTGCTCGAGCCCCGCATCACCGCCTGCCCGTGGGCGACCATCATGTCCATGGTGGCGCCGAGCGTGGTCTCGTGCCCGTGCAGCACCATCGCGACGCTGTCGCCGACGAGCAAGAGGTCGACATGCGGATCGAGCAGCCGGGCAATGGGGTAGGTGTAGGCGGTGAGGCATACGATCGGCACGCCGCCCTTGCGGCGCAGCAGACCTGCGGGCGTGATGCGGCCGCCTGCGGCTGGCGCGTCAGATGCCATATGTTCCTCCCTCGACGCTGCTGGCCTAGGCCAGCGCGAGAGCCCGATGGGGCCAGAGTTGTTTACGGACCGGCTAATGTTTTTGCAAGTGCGAGATGAAAGCGTGAGCAGTTGCAAAAACATCGTCCGTCAGGACGATCGGCCGGCTGCTTCTTCCGCGGCGATGCGCCGTATGTAGGCGGCGAATTCCGGGTCCTCGCCGGGCAGCAGCTGGGGCAGGGCGGCGCGGAAATCCTCGCGCCGGCACCACTCGCGCATGAAGTCCTCCCACGAGGCCCAGCGGCGCCTGCGCCGTTCGGGCATGCCGGGCTCGTAGGCGACGAGATAGGCGCGCTCGAACAGCGAGATCAGGATGGCGAACATCGCTAGCAGGCGGTCCCGCTGCTCGGGGCTGAGGTCGCTGGTCGCCTGCTGCGACTGGAGCTGCAGGTCGGAATGGTCGAGCGACAGCGTCAGGAAGTTGGTGTAGCCGTCCGAGAGCATCTGGTAGATCTCCTCCTCCTCGTTGATGCGCTCCTTGCGCTGCTCGTAGACGAAGATGAAGATGGCGAGCGGCAGGCCGAAGATGGTCACCAGCATGCTCAGCATTTCCAGGATCTGCATGGAGGGCATTTCGGCTGTCCCCGCGGCGGCAAATGCCGGACAGTAGGTTGTGATTGTCTCCCTGCCAATCGTCGCAGCCGGTGCTAAACCCTTGCGTTCGGGCGAGGGGGACGCCATAAGCGGGAAACATTCGACGCGCCCGCCGCGAGGAACCCGATGAAGAAATTCCTTGTCCAGTTTTTCACCTGGTGGAATGGCCAGACCCTTGGCACGCGCCTCCACACCTGGCGCAAAGGCACCAAGGTCGGCCAGGACGAGTTCGGCAACACCTACTACGAGGGCGGCAAGGACTCCGAAGGCCGCACCCGCCGCTGGGTGATCTACAAGGGCTATTCGGAAGCCTCGATGATTCCGCCCGGCTGGCACGGCTGGATGCACCATCGCGTCGACGTGGCGCCGAGCCAGGACAACTACATCCCGCGCGACTGGCAGAAGCCGCACCAGCCGAACCTCACCGGATCGGCTGCCGCCTACCGCCCGAAGGGATCGGTGCTCGGCACCTCGCACCGGCCGCAGGTGACCGGCGACTACGACGCCTGGACGCCCGGCGCGTAACGCCCGCTTCCGCTGCCCGGACATTTGTCGCCACAATTGGCAGCTAACGGCTTGCCCATCGGGTTGAGGCCACTAGCCTTGGCCAAGGGAATCACCGAGTGGATGTCACTCCGGCGCAACGGCGGTAACGACTGCATGACAAGAACTGGGCGGGCTGCTTCGAACGTACGATCGACGGCGAAGGCCATGCTGGCGGCGGCTGCCCTGTGCGCCAGCCTCGGGCAGGCGATAGCTCAGGACAGCATCGAGAGGCTGCCGCTCGATCCGCAGGTCTTCCCGAGCGAGGAGGAGGTCCCCTTCGAGGGCGACGACCTGCCGGCGCTCGACGACACCCAGCCGGCACAGGGCGAGGCGCCGCAGCAGACCCCGTCGCAGGCCGAAGAAGAGCAGCAGGGCCAGCCGGCGCCCAAGCCGGCGCAGCCGCAGCGCATCAAGAACCCGGTCGCCGAATTCGCCGGCATCGACAAGATCACCGGCCGCATCATCACCTTCGACGTCTATGTCGACGAGACCGTTCAGTTCGGAGCGCTGCAGGTGACGCCGCGCGTCTGCTACTCGCGGCCCGAGAACGAGGAGCCCAAGACGGATTCCTTCGTCGAGGTCGACGAGATCACCCTCGACCGCAAGATCCGCCGCATCTTCACCGGCTGGATGTTCGCCGAGAGCCCCGGTCTCAACGCGGTCGAGCACGCCGTCTACGACGTGTGGCTCAAGGGCTGCAAGCAGAAGTCGGACATTCCTCCGCCGGAAGCCCCCAAGACCAACTAAGCCTCCTGCGGGAACGGCCATCGATGCTCTGCGTTGACCGCAAGGGACGACGCAGACGGAGGATCGAGCCGTGACCCTGGACCGAGATCAGTTGCTGGAGCTCGAACGCAAGTTCTGGACCGGCGATTCCAAGTTCTTCGCCGAGCATGCCGACCGCGAGTGCCTTGTGGCCTTTCCGGACATGGCCGGCGTGATGAGCAATGCCGACCTTGCGGCGACGGCAAGCAAGCCGAACCGCTGGAAGCACCTCGAGATGAAGCTCAAGGGCATTGTCGAGCCCGGCAACGACATCGCCGTCCTGACCTATGAAGCCAGTGCCGAGCGCGACAATGGCGAGCCCTACCGGGCGCTGGTGAGCACCGGCTATGTGAGGCGCCTGCAGGGCTGGAAGATGATGTTCCACGCCCAGACGCCGCTCGGCGCGGAGCCAGGCAAGGGCAAGGGCTAAGAGCCTGCCTTAAGGGGCGAAGGCGGCGTGGCCGGCGATAGCGCCGGCGAGCAGCTTCTCGTAGCGGGCCCGCGGCACGTCGACCGCGCCGAACCGCTTCAGGTGGTCGGTGGTGAACTGGGTGTCGAGCAGCGCGAAGTCGCGCTCGCGCAACCGCTCGACGAGATGCACGAGGCAGACCTTCGAGGCATCCGTCTCGCGCGAGAACATGCTTTCGCCAAAGAAGGCGCGCCCGAGCGACACGCCGTAGAGACCTCCGACGAGCCAGTCGCCATGCCACGCCTCGACCGAGTGGGCGTGGCCGATCTTGTGAAGGCGCGTATAGGCTTCGCGGATGGGGCCGTTGATCCAGGTGGACAGACGTCCGCTGCGCCTTTCGGCGCAGGCGTCGATCGTGGCCTCGAAGTCGCTGTTGACGCGTATCTCGAAACGGCCCTGGCGGATGGTCTTGGCGAGGCTGTGGGGCACGTGGAAGGCGTCGAGCGGAATGACGCCGCGCGTCTCGGGCCTGACCCAGAAGACTTCCGGGTCAGAGGCACTCTCGGCCATGGGAAAGACGCCCGACGCATAGGCCTTCAACAGAAGGTCAGTGGGTATGCTGTAGCCGGGCGCATAGGGTCGGGTCATGAGACCCCCATTCTACTCGCTTTTGGCGAGGTATTTCTCCAGCCAGTGGATGTCGTAATCGCCGTTGGCGATGTCGGGGTTGCCGACGAGATCGCGGAACAGCGGCAACGTCGTGTTGATACCGTCTACCACGAATTCGTCGAGCGCGCGCCTCAGCCGCATCATGCACTCGACGCGGTTGCGGCCGTGCACGATCAGCTTGCCGATGAGGCTGTCGTAGTAGGGCGGGATCCTGTAGCCGGAATAGACGCCCGAATCGACGCGGATGCCGAGGCCGCCGGGCGTGTGGAAATGCGTGATCGTGCCGGGCGACGGCGCAAACGTGCGCGGATCCTCGGCATTGATGCGGCATTCGATGGCATGGCCGTGGAAACGGATGTCGCTCTGCTTGACCGACAAGCCGCCGCCCGAGGCGACGCGGATCTGCTCGTGCACGAGGTCGATGCCGGTGATCGCTTCGGTGATCGTGTGCTCCACCTGCAGGCGGGTGTTCATTTCGATGAAGTAGAATTCGCCGTTCTCGTAGAGGAACTCGATGGTACCGGCGCCGGAATAGCCGAGATTTGCCACCGCATTGGCGCAGATGTCGCCGATGCGCGAGCGCTCCTCGCTGTTGAGGGCGGGCGAATTGGCCTCTTCCCAGACCTTCTGGTGGCGGCGCTGCAGCGAGCAGTCGCGCTCGCCGAGATGCACGCCCTTGCCGGCGCCGTCGCCGAAGATCTGGACTTCGATGTGCCGCGGCTTCTGCAGGTACTTCTCGATGTAGACGGCGTCGTCGCCGAAGGCCGCACCTGCTTCCGAACGGGCGGTGGCGAGCGCGATCTCGAGGTCGGCCTCGCTGTGCGCCACCTTCATGCCGCGGCCGCCGCCGCCGGCGGAGGCCTTGATGATGACCGGATAGCCGATCTCGGCGGAGACGCGCTTGGCTTCCTTCTCGTCGCTGACCGCACCTTCCGAACCGGGGACGACCGGGATGCCGAGGCGCTTTGCGGTGCGCTTGGCCTCGATCTTGTCGCCCATGATGCGGATATGGTCGCCCGAGGGGCCGATGAAGGTGATGTTGTGGGCGGCCAGGATGTCGGCGAACTTGGCGTTCTCCGACAGGAAGCCGTAGCCCGGATGGACGGCATCGGCGCCCGTGATCTCGCAGGCCGCGACGATCTGGTGGATGTTGAGATAGCTGTCGCGCGACGGCGGCGGGCCGATGCAGACGCTTTCGTCGGCAAGGCGCACATGCATGGCGTCGGCGTCGGCGGTGGAGTGCACGGCAACCGTCTGGATGCCGAGCTCCTTGGCCGCGCGCAGCACTCTGAGGGCGATTTCGCCGCGATTGGCGATCAGGATTTTCTGGAACATTGCGCGCAGCCTTCCGGCTTACTCGACGATGACGAGCGGCATGCCGTATTCGACAGGCTGCGCGTCTTCGATCAGGATCGCAGTGACGGTCCCGGCGCGCGGGGCAGGGATCTGGTTCATCGTCTTCATGGCTTCGATGATGAGCAGCGTCTGGCCTTCCTTGACCTTGGCGCCGATCTCGATGAACGGCTTGGCATCGGGCGACGGCGCCAGATAGGCGGTGCCGACCATCGGCGAGGGCACCGCGTTCTTGGAGTTGTCGGCGGCCGGCGCTGCGATCGCCGCCACGGGGGTGGAGTTCACCGGGGCCGGCGCCGCAACGTGCACGGGTGCCGCGGCAGCGACGGCGTGAACGGCCTGGGACTGGCGCGAGACGCGCACCTTGAGATCGCCGAGTTCGACTTCGATCTCGGTCAGATTGGTGTCGTTCAGGATTCCTGCAAGGTCGCGGACGAGCTGCTGGTCAACACCACCGGTCTTCTTCGTCGACATGTTCAAGCCTTTTTCTCTTTCTGTTTCCGGTCAGAGCCGGGCGGCCAGCGCCTGAAGCGCCAGCGTGTATCCGAGCGGCCCGAAGCCGCAGACCATGCCCACGGCCACCGGCGCCACCATCGATTTGTGGCGGAACGGCTCGCGGGCGTGGATGTTGGAAAGGTGCACCTCGGCGACCGGCAGGGGGGCGACTGCCCGGATGGCGTCCTGCAGCGCGATCGAGGTGTGGGTGTAGGCGCCTGCGTTGAGCACGATTCCGGCGGCTTTCTCGCCGGCCTCGTGGATCCAGTCGACCAGTACGCCCTCGTGGTTGGACTGGCGGAAATCGATCGCAATACCGAGCGCCGCGCCGGCTGCCATGCAGTCGGCCTCGATGTCGGCCAGCGTCTTGCCGCCATAGATGCCGGGCTCGCGTTTGCCCAGCATGTTGAGGTTCGGACCGTTGAGGACGAAAACCGTTTTCAATTTATAGACCCTTCCGCCCGCCAGATCCTCTCTGGCGCGGCGGACCCTCTATAATCGGCATAAGCCGCCGCGAAAAGAGCGCAAGCGACTTCTTGCGCTGTCCACAGCGGCGGCTGTAGCGGGCGCTCAGCAGGTGGCGTCTTCCTTGCAGGCCCTGGCGGCCACGATCTTCTCGGTCAGCACGTCCTTGCCGAGGGCGCCGAAGACCACCTCGTTGCCGACGACGTAGGAAGGCGTGCCGCTGATCGACAGCTTGTTGGCGAGATCGTAGGTCTTGTTGAAGGCGTCGATGATGGCGGGGTCCTTCATGCCCTCGCGCAGC
Source organism: Mesorhizobium sp. CC13 (assembly GCF_039907765.1). Taxonomy (NCBI): domain Bacteria; kingdom Pseudomonadati; phylum Pseudomonadota; class Alphaproteobacteria; order Hyphomicrobiales; family Phyllobacteriaceae; genus Mesorhizobium; species Mesorhizobium sp. CC13. The sequence continues at coordinate 98,035 of NZ_JARDJI010000007.1, forward strand.
TTCGCCTCGTCGGCGCCGAGCTCCAGCGCGACCTTGATGGCGCGTTCCTCGCCGGCACGGCCTTCGCCGCCCAGGAGCTTGTCGTGGTACTCCAGATACTTCTCCGGCATCAGCTTGAGGAAGGCCATCGACACGACATGGGCCTTCTGCGAATCCGGCCCGAGGATCGGGAATTCCTTGAGCACGAAGCGGAGGTCGGGGTTCTCCTGCATCAGCGCGTGCATGTCGGCGCGGGCGCGTTTGCAGTAGGCGCAGTTGTAGTCGTAGAACTCGACGATCGTGATCTTGCCGTTGGGATTGCCGACGACGCCGTCGGACGGCGAATTGAAGATCTCTTCCTTGTACTGCTTGATGGTCTCGATGGCGGCGGTACGCTGCGCCTCCTTCTGCTTGACCTCCAGCGCATTCTGCATGTCGAGCAGGATTTCGGGATTGTCGAGCAGATATTCGCGCACGATCTTCTCGACTTCCTTGCGGTCGAGCTGCGCGTTCTGGGCGTGCGCGGCGTTCGGCTGGGCCAGTGCACCCAGCGCCAGCATCGCGAATGCGACGGCGATGCCCGTCGTCCCTAGAAGGATTGCCTTTTTCATGATCTCAGTCTCCAGCCCTTTCGGCTTTGTCGCCGCCCCGTGCAAAAGGTTCACTTCTTCTTGCCCGGCTGTTTGTAGTTGATGATGTCCTGCGCCCGCACCCAGCCCGGCGAGCCGCGCTGCAGCTTCTGCTGCGCGCGCATGGCGAAGATCTTGGCGTCCTGATAGGCGCCGCTGTAGTAGTGCCCGTCGGCGGTCGCAAGATCCGCGTCCGCCACGTCGCCGAGCATGCCGTAGGCCTGGGCCAGGTAGCGGTAGCCCGAAGCGTTCTCGCGATCGCGGTCGAGGCCCTTGCGAATTTCGGAGACCGCCTTCTTGAGCGCATCGGGCGTGCCGATCGCGAGATAGGCCTGGCCGAGCTGGATGGGCAGGATGCCCGACTTGGCCGGATCGAGCCGGGCCGCAGTGGCATAGGCTTCCGCCGCCGCTGCGGGCTTGTTCGACTTCATCAGGACGTCGCCGCGCAACTCGTGGAAATAGGCGTTCTTCGGCTGCGACTTGATCAGCGCATCGACCTTGGAAAGCGCCGAGCGCAGGTCGCCGAAGAGATAGGTCGCCTGGGCGTCGCCGTAGCTGACCGCGAGGCTGTCGGTACTGCCGCGCAACAGCCGCGAGGCGGCCGCCTGGCCCTGGGTATAGACGGCGATCTTGACCCGCATCATGTCGTGGCGTTGCTGCAGCGCGGCGGGGTCGGCCTTGTCGAAATAGGGGCTTTCGCGCGCCAGCGTTTCGAGATTGGCGATGCGCTCGCGTGGCATCGGGTGGCTGACCCGGTAGGGGTCGACCCGCGCGCCGGACAAGGACAGCGCGTTCTGGAAGCGCTGGAAGGTCTTCAGCATGCCCTGGGCGGACTGGCCGGTGGCGTTGAGATAGGTGAGGGCCGAGCGGTCGGCGGTCGTTTCCTCGGAACGCTGGTAGCCGAGCAGGCTGCGCCGTGCCATCTCCGATCCGCCGGAGACGATGCCGGCGCCCGCGGCACCCAGGCCGCTGGTGTCGGTGGCAGCACCCGCGACCATCGCGCCGGCGCCCAGCAGGGCGGCGACGATCGCCATGGTCTGGGCGCGTTCCAGCTGGTCGCGCAGGCGCTCCTGGTGGCCGCCGGCGATGTGGCCGGCCTCGTGGGCCAGCACGCCGATGATCTCGTTCGGCGTCTCGGCCGTCATCAGTGCGCCGGTGTTGATGAAGATGCGCCGGCCGGCGACGAAGGCATTGAATGCCGGGTCGTTGACGAGCACGATGTTGATGCCGGAATTGCCGAGGCCGGCAGCCTTGAGTATGGGCCGGGCGTACTCGCGCACGAGCGCTTCGATCTCGGCGTCGCGGACGATCGGCACGCGCTGCGCCAGCGCAGCGCCCGTCGAACTCAGCGCGAGCCCCCCCGCCAGCGCAAGGCCGGTGAAGGCGCGCGCCGTTCTTGCGAGGAAACGCGAAAGACTACCGTGGCTGTGCATTGCGGGAAACACTCGTAGACGAGCCCTCGGGCGATGAAAAGGCAGGTTCGAAAATCTCATCAACTTGTGATCCCCATACCAATCGGGCAATTGTGCGGCGTGTTGCCAGCGTGGCGGCAAGGGAAGCGAACGAAGAAGATGGTTGTTGCTATATCACGGCGCGGCGAAGTCGAGCCATTCCATGCGATGGACATACTCGCCGAAGCCAACAGGCTCAAGGCGCTCGGCACTCCGGTGGTGTCGATGGCGGTGGGCCAGCCCTCCGACCCGGCGCCGCAAAGGGTGCGCGATGCGGCTGCGGCGGCGCTCAAGCTGGGGCGCATCGGCTACACGGACGCGCTCGGGCTCGCCGGGCTGCGCCGGGCGATCGCCGCCCACTATGCCGATCACTATGGCGTCGAGGTGCCTGATTCGCGCATCGCGGTGACCACCGGCTCCTCGGCCGCCTTCAACCTGGCCTTCCTCGCCATGTTCGACGCCGGCGACAGGGTGGCGATCGCCGCGCCCGGATACCCGGCCTACCGCAACATCATGGGCGCGCTCGGGCTCGACGTGGTCGAGATCGAACTGGACGGCGCGGCCTACCTGCATGCCGATCACCTGAGGCAGGCGCACGCGAAAAAGCCGCTGAAGGGCGTGCTCTTCGCGAGCCCCGCCAATCCGACCGGGGCGGTGGTGCCGCCGGGCGAGCTCAGGGCGCTTGTCGACGCCGCGCGCGAGCTTGGCATCGCGGTGATCTCCGACGAGATCTACCACCGCCTCGCCTATGGCGCGCCGGACGTGACCGCGCTCGCCTTTGACCAGGACGTGACGGTCATCAATTCCTTCTCCAAATATTACTGCATGACCGGCTGGCGCATCGGCTGGATGGTGCTGCCGGAGCGGCTGGTGCGGCCGGTCGAGCGCATCGCCCAGTCGCTCTACATCTCCGCGCCGGAGCTGTCGCAGGTAGCGGCCATCGAGGCGTTCAACGCCACCGAAGAACTGGAGGCGGTCAAGGCGCGCTATGCCTGGAACCGCGAACTCCTGGAGGTGCGGCTGCCGGCGCTGGGGTTCAGTTTCGCCGCGCCGATGGACGGCGCCTTCTATGCGTTCTGCGATGTCTCGCGGCTGACCAACGACAGCATGGAATTCGCGCGCCGCATGCTTGCCGAGGCGCATGTGGCGGCAACGCCAGGGCGCGACTTCGACACGCTCGCCGGCCACCGCTATATGCGCTTCTCCTATGCCGGAAGCCATGACGACATGGTCGAGGCGATGGACCGGCTGGAGCGCTGGCTGCGGTGACCTCGAACGCTGGCTGCGCCTACAGCTAGTTCGTGCTTGAGATTGCTGTTGTGGCGTTGGTCCCAAACAACCGAGCAAGCGACGCCACCCCCAGGATGGACAATGCGACCACGCCGATGAGGCCCGGTGAGGGCGCCGTGCCGAGAAGGCTGACGGTTGCTATCCCGCCTGCGCGGGCGGCGACGATGTCGATGCTCGAGGCCATTCCCTTTGACTGCGGCGGTGCCAGTCGCAGCATCAGCACGGTCGTCGGCACATTGTTCAATGCCATCCCGGCGCCAAGGATAATCGCCCCGGCAAACAGCGTGATGGTGGCAGGGTTCAGCAAAAACAAGGCGATCGCGATGAAGTCCAGCGCGACACCGAGTACGAGGTAGGCAAGCAGGTGCCGGTCGTCGTTCAGCCTGCGAACGACGCCGCTTCCGGCCGCAAAGGCGAGCCAGAGCGTGGAAAGCGCGGTACCCAGAGCAAGATGAGAAATGCCGATGTCCACCGCCTGCAGCGGCACCACATACAGAAAATAGGTGGTGAGACCGTAGACGCAGAAGACATGGGCGGCCAGCATCCAGAAGGCGGTGCTTCGCGGCAGTTTCCTGGGCTCGTGTTCTCGCGTCGTTCGGGGCAGCCAACGTGCGCAAACCAGGGCGGAAAGGGCAATTCCGGGAATCGCCAAGGCGGCAGCACGCCAGCCGAATGAATCCGACAGCATGGTGAAGGTCAGGGGGGCTGCGGCGGCGACAAGGCCGCTGAGGATGGCCCAACTGGAAAGGATCTTGCTGTCCGTGCTCTTGGAGCCCGCTATGAGCAGGACTGGTACCATCGGCGAGAAGAGCCCTCCGCCAGCCCCTTGCAGCAGGCGCGCGACGAGCAGCATGCCGAGCGTCGTCGCGAAGAAGAAGCCTACGCCCCCCAGTATGAAGAGGGTCATACCAAGCACAAAGACGAGCCGGGCGCTGAACCGGTCGCCGATCCATCCCCCGGCGAGGATAGCGATTGCAACGACGGCGCTATAGACGGAATAGATCCAGACGACCCGGTCGGGATCGGTGCCCGACGAGGCGGCAAAACTTGCGAGAATGATCGAAAACCCCGATATCTCGACGATGTAAGCAGCGTTTCCAAGTATCGGGGATGCAAGCGCAAGTCGCGGGCGCAGTGCAGCCGGACGCGTCTGATGGGTTTCGCCAGATAGCGTCATTTTCGCTTGCGGGAGCGTTTTGCGTAATCGCCCGTGACGCGCTTTTCGCCGACCCGTTCGACGATGGTCTTGTGATAGTCGTCCCAATCGCTGTCGAGGAATTGCTCCAATCCGCCAACAACCTCAACGGGCGTCTTGCCGACCAGATCGGCGGTCGACCTGTGAACGGGTTGCACCATGAACAACGGGTAGTCGACCTTGAAGTCGACGGGCACGTCTGTCTTGGTAAGTCTGATGTTGGTGAAGAGGGGACCAAACCACCGGTCCGTTTCGATGATCCCTTCAAATCCCTGGAAATTCTGCGTTCTCGGTAGGTTCGCGGGAGGCCTCACCAGGAGGCTCCAGTCTTCAGAGGTTCTGGCTGCGAGCCCGCTCCAAATCTGAACGACACCCGGATGGCTTACTGCACCCAGAAACTGTGGAGAATATCCCCGGACCCTCTCCGGGCTGAGCTTGTCGAAAAGCAAGCGGAAGTTCGGGAACTGGGCACCGTCGAGATTGTACCAGGCGTCGGCACCCTTGAACGTCCAGCGGGTGGTGGCGCCGTCCCACACAAGACTGAAGTCGATGGGCGGGAAAATGTACCAGCCGACAGACGAAGCCAAACGCATCGGTTCGCAATAGCGAAAAGCCCGCATCGGCATGGTTCCGCCAGCGGAATGATCTCCGGCCACGGGCGTGGGGGCCGAGGGGACCATGCGGTAGAACTTGATCGAGAAGTTGCCCGGAACGCTATCGGCCATTGGCTGAACGGAGATTGCCGTGAAATGTCCAAGCGTGATGGGATGTCCCATCACGCTTGTTACCGACTATTGATGCTCAACCAACCAGGACGCTACGGCTGCTGGCGGCATCGGCATCGCTAGTTGGGCTGAAACAACGGGGATTTGTTGGCGATGATCACGCGACCATCGTCGGCAATCGCATGGCAGCTTTCCGGCGCACTGCCGAACAGCGGACTCTTGTTGGCGATTTGAACGTCGCCGGCGTCCCTGATCGACGCCGGGACTTCATACGCTGTCGGGAAAAGGGGGCTCTTGTTGGCAATCTGTACTTTTGAACTGTCAGCTATGTCGAATGTCATTTTGGTCCCTCCCAAGAAAAGAAGAAAAAATGCAACTCGCATGTTTCCTTCATTGTGATGGAAAGTCAATTGTTGCGAGATCATTGGGATCGGATAGATGATGCATTCATATATGCATAATAGACTATGACTATTGGCTCGGCGGAGAGGCAACCGCCGTCGCGGCGGTTATGTTTAGCGGGTTGTCTGCAGCATGGGCGGGCCGCAGAACTTCCGGCCCACAACCGGATGGAAGCCGGCCAGGTGCATCTTCGGACGGCAACCTCGCAATGTCGAAGCAGGCGATCGCCTGTTCCTCGCAAGTGACAACCAGCAGTCGGCCGCTGGCGTCGATGTCCAGCCCCTTGGGGCCTCCCTCCTGGGGGTTGTTGCGCCCCTTCAGAAATATCTCCTGGCTCATCACGACGATCGAAAGGCTGCTGTTTCGCTCGCCGCTCCAATCGCCGTCCTTGGCATCATAGACAAGCACGTGCGGGCTGCCGGCATCGGCGACGAACAAACGCCTGCCGTCGGGCGAAAAACGCAGGCCGTGCGGATAGCTGACGCCATGGAGGGTGCCGATGGCTGCCGAGTGCCGGCCGAGAGCGCTGCGATTGTCGAAAATGAGGACGGTGTGAGTGTTGTGATTGCTGACGGCGATCCACGCCTTGTCCGGGCTGAGGGCGATGCCGTCGGGTATGTCGAGCCCGCGGTCGAGCAGGATCTTGTTGCGAACCGAGGTGCGGGCGAGCCCGACGACGTGTCGGGTGATGCGATGCCTGTAGTTGTTGCAGACGAGAATCTCGCATGTCTCCGCGTCGGCCCGGGTTACGCAGACCGAGCCCGGAGAGTGGATGCGCCGCCAGGGACTTGCGCGGTGGACCATCCGGAATGGCGAAAGCTCGATCGTTCGCTCCACTCCGGCTCGCTCGGGAAGCCGAAACAGGCTCACGAAGCCGCGCCGGTTGGCAACGACCAGCGTATGCTCGTCGACGAAGTCGAAGCCATGCGGCTCGCTCAACGCCGCTGATTCTATCTGCAGATAGCCCGTGATCCCAAGGGTCGCGGATGCGGCCGTGCGATGGATTTCGACGTCCAGGAGCAGGCACCTGCTCTTGCCGAAGCCGGCGACGGCGAGGCGCCGGTTGCTCGGCGAAAAGCGGATGTCCTCGGTACGTCCGAGCCTGGCGAGCACCGGCTCCACGGGTTCCTCGATGACGAGTGGAACTGAAACGGCGCGTCCGTCGATCATTGGCCCCCCAAGGCTTGCCTGCTCTCGATACGCGTGATTCCGGCAGGCGCCAAGCTTTGCAGTGATGCTTGCGCTGCGCAGAAGCTGCGAACCAAGAAAGCAGGGAATGGGAATGCTCAACTGAGCAGATGGCTCCCCGGGCCGGATTCGAACCAGCGACCAACCGGTTAACAGCCGGTTGCTCTACCACTGAGCTACCGGGGAAGAGCGCTCTCGTGTGAACGAGGCGGCGTATAGCAAACGGTTCTGCGATTTGCAAAGCGGTAATCTGGTTTTTTTGGAAGTTTTTCATCGCCGCTTTTCTGGTATTTGCCGGCAGGTACCCTCATATGACCCGTTCCGGCGGCTGGAGCGGCCGAATGCGGCCAGCGGGCGAAGCACGTTTTGCCGGCAACGAGGTACGATGAAGCAGGGGCAACACCAGAAGCGGAAGATCTCGGTCCTCGGACGTGAGTTCGCCATGCCGCAGTCGCGCGGCGTGCGCATCGCGCTCGGCGTGGCGTTGTGCATCTTCGGCCTGCTCGGCTTCCTGCCGGTGCTCGGCTTCTGGATGATTCCGCTCGGGCTGCTCATCCTGTCGCACGAATTCCACGTCGTGCGCCGCGTGCGCCGTCGGCTGATCATATGGTGGGAGCGCCGCCGGCGCTCGGGCAACTGAGCGAAGACCATGTTGCCGCCCCGCGGGCGCCGTGGAGGCGGAGGACTGCAAAAGGCTTGAGAAAGAGTCTTCCCCCGCTTGACGCAAGAATCCTGGCAACCTATTGGAGCCGTGTAGACGCCCGAAGCGGCGAGGCCTCGTGGCGGAGTGGTTACGCAGAGGACTGCAAATCCTTGCACCCCGGTTCGATTCCGGGCGAGGCCTCCATTCTGCCACACCGTGGCAGTTACGTCGCTGATTTGATGGGCGGATTTCTTGGCCGACGGGTCAGAAATCCACACCCCACTTTCCAAGCATGGCAGAATGCCCGATACCACCCCAATCGATGCCATCGATTTCGACCACGAATCCGCAATCGCTGTCGGTTTGCAGTGAAGCTTGTTACCTCAGTCGGGGCGGCCGTTTGCGCCCATCGCGTGGCGCTGAGCCTGGTCTAGAGGAAGCGACTATAGGGATGGCCCTTCAGCGCCGCTGCAAGCTCATCGTAGTTTGCGACAGCAGACTGGAGCGAATCGTCAAGATTCTTCGAAACTTGGCTGCGTGATTCGAAGGGCGCCAGCCCGAGCAGAGACCGAACACATCCAACAACCGCGATCTCGTCGGCCAATAGCTGCTCATAGGTGATGGCTAGCTTTGGTCTCGTCCAATCTTCGTATCGTACTTTCAGCGCCACTTGATTGGCATTGTAGACCTCGGCGAATGCGATGACATCATCGGGATCTACAGTTACGCTCCTGACCGTCTCGTCTGACGAATTGGCATTGTACAAACGTGAGCGCTGGTACAGCGCTAGGCCTGCTGCGCGTGAAACTGCCTGCTTGAGCACGTTCGTGCGGGTCAACAGGATCATGGTGGCACCTGCATTATGAAGTTGACGAAGCGTCCTGTCTGGTTCCGGGATGTCGTAGATTTTCGTTTTGAACCCCATGACGTGAGGGGCCTTTTCGACGTCGATTGATCTGTGATCGTCGAGGGCCCATCGGTTGATCGTGTGAAGAGGGCGTCCTTCGACGAATGCCTTGGTAAGCTGGTCCGCGACTTCAGCCGATTGCGCCGTGTAGATCTCCGAATAGCATGTGACCTGAGGCGAGGAATTGAGCAGCGAAACCAAGTGCGAGGAGCCGCTTCGGGCCTCGAAAAGGATGAAAAATTTTTTCATTTTTCCAGATGTCTGACTATCGATCGGTGCCTTGCAGTACTGTCAATGGGATATTGCTGTATTGTCAATAGGATGTAGAAACGGATCGCATATCCACGCGCTAGTCGAGAGGCGACCTAATGGACTTGATGGATGCCAGTGAACATGAACTGTCGCTCCTGCGACCATCTTTGTTCGCGCCTGGCAACCCTAGGCCAGACATCGATTCGATCGTAAGCACCACATTGCTGGACGACTACACCAGAATTCGCGAATTGATCCCGGAGCCGTATTTCCTCGATCGGCTGGGGTCGGGAATTTTCTACCGAATTCCTTGGCTGTTAAATCAGCCGAGGGATCTGTCTAGTCTCAACGCTGTTGAGTTTGGCTGCGGTCGTGGTCTCAAGGCCATTCCGTGGGCACGCTTGTTCAAGTCGTATGTTGGGATTGACTTGGAACCGGAAGCCATTGAATTTGCGCGGAAAGCCGCTCGGGCGGTTGGCCGAAACAATGTTCAGTTTGCGCTCGGCAACGCCGCTGATTGCATTCGCCGGCCACAGGCATACGGGATCTCAGGAAAAATCGATGTCGTGGTTCTTTACGCCGTTCTTGAGCACATGACACCGCGTGAGCGCGAAGAAGTATTGGGTCTATGTTCGGAAGTGCTGCGGGACGGTGGCATGGTGGTTGTTGGTGAAACGCCAAACCGCCTAATCCCACACGACAGTCACTCCACGCACCTGCACTTTTTCCAGACCTTGCCGCCTGAGATCGCGCTGCAGTACGTCAAGCGCTCGCCCAGGAGCGGAGCCGCAGAGGCTGTCTCTGCCGGGGAAGAGGCGCTTTATCGTTTTGGTCAGGGCGCCAGTTACCATGAGTTCGATTTGTGGATGAGCAGTCCAGACGGCCACCTTCCTGGGATTGCGGCCGACGGTTGGTCACATTGGGCTGCGGCTGACGGCGTTCTCAGGCGCGACGAAATGTGGTTGAGCGACTACCTTGAAGCTCATGGTCCGCTAGCCCCACCCGCATTTGGCCGCATCTGGTTGGAGATGATATTTGATGGGAATGCCCTTCCGGGCAGTAGTCCGGCGGCTCCCCGGTTCCCCAAGATTGCGAGCAGTTCGGGTGCCGTCACATTTACGGACAAGCGGTTCTATACGACCGACACTGTTGCAGTCAGTGCCGGAGGAGAAGCCTCCTATCTCTTTGACGCCGGCTCGCCGATCGTCATGATCGACGTGGTGCAATCCAATGGCGAGGTCAGTGTCGAAGCTGGTGGCGAAGAATTGTTGATCCTGTCGATTGAGGAAATGGCAAGCGCCCGCTTCCCAAAGTGGCACAATTCCTGTGCGGTAGACCTGTCTGCATACGGCCCCATCAATGGGATTACTTTGCGTCCTCGCGGGCAATCGCAACTGGTTTCCGCCGGGCTGATAGTTCGGTAACGGTGCGGGTTGCCGCGTCGGCCCTGCACCAATCTAATCCGGCACATCCCTCGGCGGCTTCCACCTCGGACGCCGCTCCTCCTTCACCGGCACCACATTCCCAATCGGAAATCGCACGGCCGTATCCACGCCCGGTAGGCGGATGACTATGGTCCGTTCGTCCAGGGTCGGAAGCCAGCGGATCAAGGGAGCATCGATGCGACCGCTAGGCGTCGGGGCCCCTGCCTTCGGCCAACGGGGATTTCCTGCCGGGGCGTGCCGTTCCGGAATTGCCTAGCATCAAGTCTGCGCCAAGACTAGAGATGCGCTGATATCCAAAGGCGTCGAAATCTGGCGCGTAGAGGTGATTGGCGATGTCAACGCATTCGGCATCGTAGAATGACTGGAAATCTTCGCGCTCCTTGGGAGACATTTCGACGTCGTGTGGAATGGAGCGGGGCGTGTCAATGTTGAGACGGGAGAACAGTTTGGCGATGCTCTTGTCCAGATCCTCGAAGTAGCCAATCTGAACGTCTTCAAGTTTAGCGCCACCAACGAATGAGGTTTGCGGCGCGCGTCCCCAATAATTATCACTACAGCTCAACAAGAAGCGCAGGTATGATTTGAAATCCACTTGCGGAAATTTTTCTGCAAACTCTTGACCGAGAGAAGTATTAGCGTAGCGGTAGAAGTTATTCCAGATTGACAGCGTCCATGTGTAAGGATCGCGGACAATCGCGAAGATCGTGTGATTTGGGTCGAGGCCACACTCTACGAGCCTCAACCTCGATTCTGGAGTGTACCAGGCATGTTGCAGACCTTCGAAGTGCCAGGCGTCTTGCCAGCCGTCGCCTTCGCAGGTGTTGCGGCCCGTTCGAAATCGTGGGTTGGTGTAAGGGGCCAAGAGTCGGGTGAGCGATGAGCCACCGGTCTTGTATATGTGGACGAAAACGGCGCGGTGCCTTGGCAGTACGATCAATTCCCTTGGAGTCCTTCGTGCGGCAACGCATCTGCCGGATTGTCTTCGATTGCCTCAATTGCCGGGGCGATCTTCGCTATCAAGGCTTCAACTGATGGATTGGGATTCCACCCAAGCCGTTGTCGTGAATGCGTCGGATCCAACACTGCGTAAGGCAAATCAAAAGGTCGCGCTGGGGCCACGGTGTAGTTGATCCTTCGGCCCAACAAGCGCTCGACCGAGTTGATCACGTCGAGTTCCGTAGTGGCTCGCCCGGTGCCGATATTGAATACGCCCCGTGTTCCTTGACCCGTCGTGGCCAACCGCAGCAGAAGCGCTGCCAGATCGTCGACATCAAAGTAATCTCTGGAGTTTCTGCCTTCCCCAAATATCTTCAACTCGGTGCCTTGCAATGCGGCTTGGACGGCAGCGCTAACGAAACCGTGTCGGCGGCCGACTTGCCATCGACCGACCGGATTGGCGATACGAAGAATCGAAATAGCTGTCCCATGCGTTCGACCATAGAACTCAAGCGCTTGCTCGATCAGAAGTTTTCCAAGGGCATAGGCCGTGGGCGGACGAGCTGGAGCGCTCTCCGGAATCGGCCTAGAATGGCCAGTCCCATAAATCTGGCCACCGCTCGATGCAAAGATGATGCTGCATCGAGGGTTGATGTCGATCACTTGCCCGATTGTCCTTGTCACCGGGACCACATCGTGCGCTATCTCGTAAGTCGGGCTGTTCCAACTCGTGCCTGGCTTGCTACGTGCGCCGAGGTGGATGACAGAGGTCGCCGTTGCCACATGCTCCCACAGGTGCTCGTCAGATAGGGTGAACGCCTGCACCGATGGCGCGAAGTTGGCCAAGAAAGTGCGGTCCGGCGACACCGAGGTGACAACCGTTTGTATCCCGCTGCCATGCAGATGCTCACAAAGGTGTCGCCCTATGAAGCCGGTTCCGCCGAAGATGCAGACCTTAGGTTGCATGCCGCATGCCTAATTCTCAATGTCCCAGTCTGATTCTTGTTCCGATTCACGCAGATGGTTTTCAAAGAATGACTTTGGGGCGTTTCGTCAACCCTGAACGAGCGAACGCGATTTCAATATATATATATGGAGCGAATATCTTTTTTACCGAGTTTGTCTTTTTGCTGCGATGGCTTGTGAGGCTGCATCGCTTGCCTTGGCAAGGGCCATCACCTAATAGCGTCGCTTGCAACGGATGTCGGAGGCAGATCAATGGTCATGAAACTCACCGCGGAGCAGAGCGCGTGGTTTGCGCGGATGCGCGCCGAATGGTTCGAGGTCATGAAACCATTCGATGGCTACGGGCCAAGCGCACTCTTCCAGCCTCTGCCGATCTTGCCATCACAGCGTTTTGCCGATTGCAGGGTACTTGCAAGCCGGCAGGACGTGCTATCGCTGCTGCCTAAAGGGGGGCGAGTTGCTGAAGTTGGGACGCAGGAGGGGCGATTTGCCGACCTGATCGTTAAGCTCAATCAGCCTTCGGAAATCCATCTGTTCGACATCGACTTTGCGCCGCTCCACCAGCGGGAGGATGCGCATCTGTTAAGATCTGCCATTTTGCACGAAGGCGACTCTTCGACGATGCTGTCCAAGTTGCCCGACGATCATTTTGATTGGATCTACATTGATGGTGACCACAGCTATGCGGGAGTTGTGCGAGACATCGAAGTTGCCCGTACCAAAGTGAAGCCCGGGGGCCATTTGGTATTTAACGACTTCGTCATGTGGAGCCCCGTGGAGTGCGCAGAATATGGGGTGCCGCAAGCGGTCTGTGAATTGAGTCAGAACTTTGGATTTGAGTTCAAGTATTTCGCGCTCCATCCACTGATGTATTGCGACGTCACTCTCCAGCGCCCTGCTTCCTAGGGTAAGGCATACAGTAACGTTGAGTATGGATGGGTGAAGTGGCAATGAAAAACGCTTCAATCGTCGGCGCGTTCTCTCCATTCGATTTCGTGCCGGAAAACAACTTTGGAGCCGGTGGCGCGGCGAGGACGTTGGTCGAGACCGATCGGCAGTATTCCGATCAGGCTGTTGTCTGGCAGCGCGATGTCTATGCGTTTGCTCGTGAGGCCTGCGAGGCGCAGGGGGCGCTCAGGGTTGTCGATTTCGGTGCCGGCGCGGGGCACAAGTTCATTGACGCTTTCAAGGGGTGCTGCCTCAAACGAGTCCAGATCGATTGGGACGATCGTAGAGAGGCTGTGCCTGACGACGATGCGGCTGAGAAAGGCCGCTTCATCGAGGCTGATTTCGAGGCTCCGGCGGACCTAGAAAGGATCGCCAACGAGCTGGGCGATGATGATTGCGCAACAGTTTTTCTGCTCTCCGATGTCATTGAGCATCTATCCGATCCCAGGCCGGTTCTTTCGTTATTGCGACGGTTGCTGAGGCAAGACTCGCGCAACCGGCTAGTAATATCCACCCCTGACCGAGAGCGCATAGACGGCTTGCATTCGTCGCGCGCGCCCGACAATCTCGGGCATGTCAGGCAATGGACGCTGAACGAGTTTGGCCTCGCGCTTCAAGCAGCAGGATTTCAGGTCTGCCGTATCGGCCACGTTCCGCAGAACAACTTCGACAGTCTCGACAGGACAGTGCTTGCCGAGGTGCGATGCGACGACGAGGCTTACGGTGCCTATCTGCAGTCTTGCGGGCTACCACAAGCCAGCGATCATCTCGTGATTACGAGCGAGCACGCCGACTGTTTGGCAACAGGTGGAATCGGGACATATCACCGGTTTGTAACCACGGTGGCCGGGCAGAGGCCGCTGTATCTTTTCGCTGGTGTGCATGGGCTACCGGCCGAGTGGTCTTCCTTCGTCCGCTCCAAGGGCTGGCTGCATGTCGCTGATTTTAGCGAAGGCAAGGCCGCTGCACCAAGCCTCGACCCCGATGAGGTGCTGCGGGCTACCCTGCATACGCTATTTGTCTATGACACGATTCGGCTGGTCGAATTTCAAGACTTTCAGGGCTTAGGGTCGAGGGTGGCGCAGGCTAAGCGAGCCGGGCTAATCTCGCCGCTGGTAACCGTGGTCGCAGATGCGCATGGCAGTCATTTCTATCTCGAGAACGCATTGGGGAAACTCGACCAGGTGGGCAGCCTGCTGGTTCACGCACATGAGAGGGTGTCTCTCGAACAGGCCGATGCTGTCATATTTGCATCCAGGTTCGCAGAGGATCTGTACGTGTCGAAGCAGGGCCTTGTCCTGCGAGATGTTGTGCGTCAAGCATACCCGATCCGTTTGCGAGATCATCAGCGATCGGATTTGCAAAGAGGACCTATCGATACCCTTGTCTTCTATGGCAAGCAGACGCCTCAAAAGGGATATCCTGAGTTTTGTGATGCCGTAGTCGAACTATTTGAGCGCCCCGAGTTCGCTGACGCTGCGCGTCACATCCGGCGAGTCGTTTTGATGGGGGTGACCTCTCCCGACTCTCGACTAACTGGTCTTTCCGGCGTCGCCGTTACGCACGGATCCTTCGATCGCGAGTCGGCCGTCGCGAAATTGCGTGACTGTGCGGCGGGGGCGTTGGTGGTGCTCCCATACAAGGCAGACAATCATCCCCTGTCCATCTACGAGGTGGTCGATTCTGACTGCCAACTACTTGCATATGCAACGGGGGGAATCCCGGAAGTCGTGCCAACTGAGCTGCATGAGGCTTTGCTCTGCGAGCCAAATGCCCGCTCGCTTGCTTCGGCCATGGCCGAAGCGGTGCGTACGCCGTTTTGGGACCGTTGCCGTCTTCTCGACCGGACGTTCGAGCTCTTTCAGCATCAATGCGTGCAACAGACAAAGGATTTCGTTGAGACCATTGCACGATTGAAAGCCCGCGGCCGAGCGCCGGTAAGGCGGCCGCGAGGGGCGGTTAGTCTGGTTGTCCCAAACTTAAATGGCGAACAGCATTTCTTCGACGACCTTGCCCTTGGCGTGCGCAACTCCTTCCATCGGCCAGAGCACGTATATTTCGTTGATGATGGATCTGATGAACAGGGCAAAAGGCGCTTCGAGGAGGGGGCGGTCAAGGTTGCACCTGTTCCGTACACGACGATCTTCAACGCTGAAAACAAAGGACTGGCTGCAACGCGCAACATTGGTGTCGCCCAAGTGCGGACGCCATATGTTTGCGCTCACGACAACGACAATATCATCTTAAATGCTTACCTTGGTCTGGCTTGCCGCATACTGGATGAGGATCCTGAAATTTCTGCGGTCACGGCCTACCACCACGCTTTCGTCGATGGCAGCGAGTGGAAAATTCGTCGAGCGCGGTGGGATTATCACTATAAGCCGATCGGGCAGGATATGGGGCTCGGCCTTCGAGAGAACGTTTTTGGCGACGCACTGGCGGTCTATCGGGTCGAGGCGTTGCGCTCGCTCGGCGGCTGGGATGGATCCTCCAAGGGCCTCTGGGAGGATTGGCAGCTATTTCTGCGAATGACGGCGGCTGGCATGAAAGTGGCCGTGATCCCGCTCCCGATGTTTCTTTACCGCCTTCGCCCGAACTCCATGTTGAAGACCTATGATCGTTTGCCAGGGGAACTCCGGCTGGCCAAGTCTTTGGGGCTTCCCATCGGCGATGCAATCAGTGTCATCCGCTCGCTCTCGCACGCGCTCGGTCAAGGCGGTGGGGTTGGCTCATCTGATTTCGGCCCTTACAACGCGATGATGAAGGACATGGCGTCGAAGGCGCTAAGGCGGTTGGACGCGGAACGCGCGGCCTTTTTCGGCCTCAAGCGCCTTGTTTCCAAGGGGGGGGCGACGAAATTATTGTCGATTGTCGCGCCGAAACGCAGCCCGCGTTTCAACGATCGCCGCCTGATCGAGATCTGCGGGTTATATGATGAGGACTGGTATAGAGCTCGTAACCCGGACCTAGTTGGGTGGAAAGGCGACTTGATTGACCACTATCTGCACCATGGCGGGATCGAGGGGCGCTGTCCGGGTCCGCATTTCGATGGCTGCTGGTATCTGTGGCGTTACTCTGACGTCAAAGAGGCCAAGCTGAACCCTCTAATCCACTACCTTCGCTACGGCGCTGCCGAAGGACGACTCGTTCAAAGCGCTTCTTAGGCTGTCCGCAACGCGAGGTCGCCTATGTCAACCTTCGAGGTGCTGGCTGTGTGACTGGGTGCGACCACTCGACGTTGTACCGTGGCATCGAGCGCAATACGTTCGTAGCAACCGCCGGGCGGCGAGCCGGCCGAAGATCGGTCGCATCCACCATGCTGCCGGCCTCGGGCGTGAGCAGGGTGTGGCAGCCCGTCGCCAAGTCGTTGATTGACTGTGGCGGCGTTTTTTGCGACACCGCGCGCTAAGTTGTTGCCCGAATTTGGTTGACGGCGTCCGGGCGAGGCCTCCAGCTTCCTCGGCACCGCCGCCGGGGTTCCCATTTCGGGCGCATTGGCATTGCGCATCTCGCGCCGAAGGCGGGCCGGTTAAGACATGAACGCTGATTTTTCCGAACTTCGCGTGAAGATGGTGGACGGCCAGGTCCGCACCACCGACGTCACCGACGCCCGCATCCTGTCGGCCATGCTGGAGGTGCCGCGCGAGGCGTTCGTCGACAACGGCCTGCGCCAACTCGCCTATATCGACGAGGACCTGCGCTACGCCTCGACCGCCGACGGCGGCGAGCCGCGCTACCTGATGGAGGCGTCTCCCTTCGCCAAGCTCGCCCAGCTCGCCGAGGTGCAGGCGGGCGACTTCGTGCTCGATGTCGGCTGCGCTACCGGCTATTCGTCGGCGGTGCTGTCGCGGCTGGCCAGTTCGGTCGTCGCGCTCGAGGTCGACCCGGCGCTCGCCGCCAAGGCAACTTCGACGCTTGGCTCGCTCGGCTACGACAATGTCGTCGTCGTTTCCGGCCCGCTCCAGGACGGCTATCCGTCGGAGGCTCCCTACGACGTCATCTTCGTCGGCGGCAGCGCCGAGCAGGTGCCCGATGCGCTCCTGTCCCAGCTCAAGGAGGGCGGCCGCCTCGTCGTGGTCGAGGGGCATGGCAACGCCGGCGTGGCGCGCCTGTTCGTCAAGGCGGCCGGCACGGTGACGGCCCGCCAGGCCTTCAATGCGGCAGTTAAGCCACTGCCGGGCTTCAATCGTACACGCGAATTTGAGTTCTGACCGGCTTTTTCTTGCGGTGCATGACGCGTCGTGATGATCTAAAGGCCGGACGGGTGTGCCTGATTCTTGACCTCTTTGGTTGGGATTAGGCGCGTTGAGTCGGTTTTCCGCGAAGGGCTTCAGTCAGCCTTCCGGCAGATCGCCGCAGAATGAATGAGGGACGCGTAGTGTCGTTATTCCGCAAGAGCTTGTTGGCCGTGGCCCTGGTTTCCGCCACGGCACTGTCACCGCTGTCGGCTTCGGCCGAAACAATCCTCGGCGCCTTGTCCAAGGCCTATCAGAACAATTCGCAGCTCAATTCGGCGCGTGCCGGCGTGCGCGTCACCGACGAGAACGTCGCCATCGCCAAGTCGGGCTGGCGGCCGACGGTGACCGGCTCGGCCGGCATCGACTATCAGACCACCAGGCGCAACGCCACGACGAACCTGACGACGGGGTCGTTCGGCGTCGAGATCCGCCAGTCGCTGTTCGACGGTTTCCAGACCAAGAACAACGTCGCCGCGGCCGAGGCGCGCGTGCGGGCCTCGAACGAAAGCCTGCGCAACACCGAGCAGAACATCCTGTTCAACGCGGCGAGCGCCTACATGGACGTGATCCGCGACCGCCAGGTGGCCGCGCTGACCGAGCGCAACCTGCAGTTCCTGACCGAGCAGGCGCGCGCCGCGCGCTCCCGCTTCGACGTGGGCGAGGGGACCCGCACCGACGTGGCCCAGGCCGACGCCTCGCGTTCGGCCGCGCTGGCGCAGCTGAGCGCGGCGCGGGCGCAGGCGCTGTCGAGCGCCGCCATCTACCGCCAGATCGTCGGCGACGAGCCGAAGAACCTGAAGGCGGCCTCTCCGCTCGGCAAGCTCCTGCCAAAGAGCCTCGATTCCGCCGGTGCGCTGGCGGCTGAAGCGCACCCGGCGATCCTTGCCACCGAATACCTGGTCGACGCGGCAGGCTTCTCGGTGAAGTCGGCGGAGGGAGCCCTGCTGCCGCAGGTGTCGGCTTCGGCGGGCGTGTCTCAGATCTATCGTGACAGCGCCCCGAACAGCGCATCCTCGCCGGACGGCTGGTCGACCTCGGCCAGCATCGGCGCGACACTGACGGTGCCGATCTACCAGGGCGGCCGCGCTTCGGCGCAGGTGCGCCAGTCGAAGGAATCGCTCGGCCAGGCCCGCATCGAGGTCGACGTCAGCCGCGACCAGGTGCGCGCGGCCGTCACCTCCGCCTGGACGCAGTACACTGCGGCGCGCGAGAGCGTGTCGGCGAACCGCGAGCTGGTGTCGGCGGCGCAGCTGGCGCTCAACGGCGTCATCGAGGAGCGCAATGTCGGCCAGCGCACGACGCTCGACGTGCTCAATGCCCAGGCCGACGTCATCAGCGCGCAGATCAACCTGGCGACGTCGGAGCGCGACGTGGTGGTGGCGAGCTACGCCATCCTTTCGGCCACGGGGCGCCTGTCGGTCGAAAGGCTCGGCCTGCAGGTGGCCAAGTACGATCCGAAGGAGCACTACAACGCCGTCAAGGACAAGTGGATCGGTCTGAGGACCCCCGACGGCCGCTGATCCGCCGTCTCGGGCGGGGAGTTTCGAACGGGTGCGCGCTCTGCTGGAGCGTGCACCCGTCGTCGTTTCCGGCCTGAGGCAACGGATCGTTAATCTGTTGAAATCGCCGCGGCCGGCCGAAAGGGGATTCTCGAAGGGGAATCGGTGGGTTACGCTGAAAGTCTGATTCGAAGCCCGTTCCGGCGGGCGGGAATGTAACCGGTCACAAAGGCGGCGGATGTGACGATGGCCCAACCCAGCACTGTTCAACGCGAGCCCTCGATGGAGGAGATTCTCGCCTCCATCCGCAGGATCATCGAAGACAACGATACCGGAAAGCGTCCGTCGATCGACTTCGAGCAGGCGAAGCCGGAGCCGGAGGAGGTGCGCGGCGAGCGCAACGTCATCGAGGTCGAGGCCTTCAGGGCTGAACTCCAGGCTGCCAGGCCGACGCCGGAGGTGAAGGCGGAGGTTGCTCCGCCCGCCAAGGCCGCGATGCAGGATACCCGTGCCGGATGGCCGTCCGCCGAGCCGGTGAAGCCGGCGGCGACCGAAACCGCCGCACCCAGGATCGAGGCGGCAGTGCCGTCGCGACCGGTCGCGGCGAGCTGGTCGCCTTCGCCGACCCGGGCCGTCGAGCAGATGGAGCAGTTGGCCGGTCCCGCGCCTGTCGCCGCTGCCGCGCCGGCTCCGGCCAAGCTTGTCGAGCAACCGGCCGCTCCGGAGCAGACGGCTACGAAGCCGGCGCTGATTTCGGATGTGGCGGGACGCCAGGTTTCGGCCGCCTTCGGCGAGCTCAACGGTGCCTACGCCGCGCGCAGCCGCATGTCGTTCGACGAGATCGCGGCCGAGATGATGCGGCCGATGCTGCAGGACTGGCTCGACAACAACCTGCCCACGCTGGTGGAGAAGCTGGTGCGCGAGGAGATCGAGCGCATCGCGCGCGGCGCGCAGTGATTTTTCGGGCACAGACCATGAAAGCGCCGCCTTCGGGCGGCGTTTTCGTTTCAGCACCATGCCTGTGGCGCAGTTGACTTGACCGCACCCATCCGGTTTACACCGGACAGAAAATCCGGACCGAACGGAACAAATTCCGATGCTTGAGAAGACCTACGACGCCAAGACCGTCGAACCGAAGATCGCAAAGACGTGGGAAGAAGTGGACGCCTTCAGGGCGGGCGCCGGCGCCGCCGAAGGCGCCGAGCCGTTCACCATCGTGATCCCGCCGCCCAACGTCACCGGCTCGTTGCACATGGGGCATGCGCTAAACAATACGTTGCAGGACATCCTCGTCCGCTTCGAGCGCATGCGCGGCAAGAACGTGCTCTGGCAGCCCGGCATGGACCATGCCGGCATCGCCACGCAGATGGTCGTCGAACGCAAGCTGATGGAAAAGCAGATCCATCGCCGCGACCTGACGCGTGAGCAGTTCGTCGACAAGGTGTGGGAGTGGAAGGCCGAATCCGGCGGCATGATCTTCAATCAGCTGAAGCGTCTGGGCGCCTCCTGCGACTGGTCGCGCGAGCGCTTCACCATGGATGAGGGCCTGTCCAAGGCCGTCATCGAGGTCTTCGTCACGCTCCACAAGCAGGGCCTGATCTACAAGGACAAGCGCCTTGTGAACTGGGACCCCAAGCTTCTGACCGCGATCTCCGACCTCGAGGTCGAGCAGCACGAGGTCAACGGCAACCTCTGGCATTTCCGCTATCCGGTCGAGGGCGAGGTCTACGATCCCGAGAACCCCAATACCTACATCACGGTTGCGACCACGCGCCCCGAGACGATGCTGGGCGACAGTGGCGTCGCCGTGCATCCCGAAGACGAACGCTACGCTGCCCTGGTCGGCAAGAACGTCGTCCTGCCGATCGTCGGCCGCAAGATCCGCGTCGTCGCCGACGAATATTCCGATCCCGAAAAGGGCACGGGCGCGGTGAAGATCACCCCGGCCCACGACTTCAACGACTTCGAAGTCGGCAAGCGCCACAACCTGGCGCAGATCAACGTGCTGACCGTCGAGGCCAGGATCAACATCGTCGACAACGAGGATTTCCTCGCCGGCGCCGACCGCACCGAATTGCGCGAGGGCGTCTGGGCGCAGCTGCAGGGCCTGGATCGCTTCGAGGCGCGCAAGCTGGTCGTCAGCCTCATGGAGGAGGGCGGGTTCCTCGACAAGATCGAGCCGCACAAGCACATGGTGCCGCATGGCGACCGCGGCGGCGTGCCGATCGAGCCCTTCCTCACCGACCAGTGGTACGTCAACGCCGCCGAGATGGCGAAGCCGGCGATCAAGAGCGTGCGCGAAGGGCGCACGAACTTCGTGCCCAAGAACTGGGAGAAGACCTATTTCGACTGGATGGAGAACATCCAGCCCTGGTGCGTGTCGCGCCAGCTGTGGTGGGGGCATCAGATCCCGGCCTGGTATGGTCCCGACGGTCAGGTCTTCGTCGAGCGCACCGAGGAAGAGGCGCTGGATGTCGCCGTCCAGCACTATCTCGCGCTCGAGGGCCCGTGGAAGGCCTGGGTCGAGGAGCAGCTCGAGAATTTCGAGCCGGGCAGGATCCTGACCCGCGACGAGGACGTGCTCGATACCTGGTTCTCGTCGGCGCTGTGGCCGTTCTCGACGCTCGGCTGGCCCGACAAGACGCCGGAGCTCGACACCTATTACCAGACCGACGTGCTGGTGACCGGCTTCGACATCATCTTCTTCTGGGTCGCCCGCATGATGATGATGGGCCTGCACTTCATGGAGGAGGAGCCGTTCCATACGGTCTACGTGCATGCGCTGGTCCGCGACAAGAACGGCCAGAAGATGTCGAAGTCGAAGGGCAACGTCATCGACCCGCTCGAACTGATCGACGAATACGGTGCCGACGCGCTGCGCTTCACGCTCGCCATCATGGCGGCGCAGGGCCGCGACGTGAAGCTCGACCCGGCGCGCATCGCCGGCTACCGCAACTTCGGCACCAAGCTGTGGAATGCCACGCGCTTCGCCGAGATGAACGGGGTCAAGCGCAACGACGACTTCTGGCTCAACGATGCCAAGCTGACCGTCAACCGCTGGATCCTGACCGAACTCACCCGCGCCTCGCGTGAGGTCACCGATACGATCGCCACCTACCGCTTCAACGAGGCGGCAGGCGCCGCCTACCGCTTCGTCTGGAACACCTTCTGCGACTGGTATCTGGAGCTGCTGAAGCCGATCTTCATGGGCGAGGACGAGGCCGCCAAGGCCGAGACCCAGGCGGTCGCCGCCTTCGTGCTCGACGAGGTCTACAAGCTGCTGCATCCGATGATGCCGTTCATGACGGAAGAGCTCTGGGCGCATACGGCGGGCGAGGGCAAGGAGCGGCCGTCGCTGCTGTGCCATGCCGCCTGGCCGTCGCCCGACTTCGAGGACGCCGAGGCCGCGGCCGAGATCAACTGGCTGGTCGACCTCGTTTCCGGCATCCGCTCGGTGCGCTCGGAGATGAACGTGCCGGTGGCGGCGATAGCCCCGCTGGTCTTCGTCGGCGCCAATGCCGGGACGCTGGAGCGCCTGAAGCGGCATCAGTCGGCGATCGCCCGGCTGGCGCGCGTCGGCGAGATCACCCAGGCGGACGCCGCACCCAGGGGATCGGCCCAGATCGTCGCCGGCGAGGCCACGGCCTGCCTGCCGCTCGGTACGCTGATCGACCTGACAGCCGAGGCGGCGCGCCTGCAGAAGGAACTCGCCAAGACGACCGAGGAGATCGCCCGGCTGCACAAGAAGCTGTCGAACGAGAAATTCGTGGCCGGCGCCCCGGAGGAGATCGTCGCCGCCGAGCGCGAGAAGCTGGAGGACTACCGGCTGACCCAGCAGAAGCTCGACGCGGCACTCGCCCGGGTGCGCGAAGCCAGCTGACGATTCGACGTGGTGGCCTGCTGCAGCCTCAGGCTGCGGCAGGCCGGCGGCTGCCAGCAAAAGCGGCATGCCGCAGCGGAATTGTGGTCGCTGTAACCATTTTCCGCCCGATTGTTGCCATAATGTAACAGCCGGCCGAAATACCCCGAAAATCGCGATTTCCGGAAGAACGCGGGCGGAAATTCCTGGAATTTCTTGCCCGACCAAATGCGGAATCGTCGAAATTGACGTTTCCGTAAGAGGAAAGCTTGGCGCGTCGGCGGGCGCGCAGGTCCGGCCTGTCGGCGTTGGTAAAAAATCAAGGTTGCCCGACGACAATGAAGCCGTTCAATTCGGCTCACGAGCTTTTCGGGAGAGGACAACCATGACCAACCTTCGTCTCAAGGCGCTGCTGGGGGCAACGGCGCTGACGATGCTTGCCGCGGGCGCGGCGCAGGCCGGCGGCTTTTCGCGCGGCACGGCCGATACGGACATTCTCTTCGAGGAAGGGAACTTCAACCTGCGGACGGGCGTGACGATCGTCAACCCGAGCCGCAAATACACGTCGAATCCATCGGCTCCCCATCTGGTGGGAACTGACCCATTCGAAACCTACGTCATCCCGTCGGCCGCGGTGAAGTTCAAGATATTCGACAATCTCAACTGCGCGGGCACCTACACCCAGCCGTTCGGCGGTTCCGGCGCCTGGGAGTTTCCCGGCACGTTGACGGGCAAGGTGAAGGAGGAGTTCGTCGTCAACGAATTTGGCGCGACCTGCGGCGTCAACTTCGACATGGGCAAGGGACGCCTTTGGGTCCTGGGCGGCGTGTTTGCCGAGAATTTCGACTATGAGCGGGCGAATGTGACGCTTCTTGGCCCGATCGACCTGACCCTCAACGGAACCGACGTCGGGTATCGTGTGGGACTGGCCTACGACATCACCGAGATCGCATTGCGCGCCCAGGTCATGTATCGGTCAGGTACATCCTATGGTGCTGACGGTACGCTGACAGGCCCTGCTGGCGTTTTGGCGCCCGCGCTGCCTATTCCCCCCGCCACTCAAATCTCTGTCCCTGTTCTTGGCATTGGCGAGGTTCCGCAAAGTGTCGAAATGAAGCTGCAGTCCGGCATCGCACCCGGCTGGCTGGCTTACGGCTCCGTCAAATGGACTGACTGGAGCGTCAACAAGACCCTGGACGTCGTTCGCACGAACGGCGCCATCATCAGCCGCAACGAATATTACTGGAAGGATGGCTGGACTGTCACCGGCGGCGTGGCGCATTCGTTCACGGACCGCATAGCGGGCACCGTCAGCCTGACCTGGGATCGTGGCGTTGGAACGGGCTACGACCATTCCAGCGATACTTACACGCTCGGCGTCGGCGGGTCGTTCAAGGACCAGTGGGGCGGCGAACTGCGGGCTGGCGTGGGCCTGTCGTACCTGACGTCCGCCGAGGAAACCAAGTATCCGAGCCCGTACAATCCAGCCCTCAACTCGGCTGTCGACAGCGGCTGGGCGACGGCGGTCACCGCCTCCTACAAGGTCAAGTGGTAACCACCAGCGCTTCCGCACAAAGCCGGGCCTCGCGCCCGGCTTTTTTTGTTGCCCGCCGGCCGTTTGCGCTTCGGAAACCATGTGTGGCTCGCGCGCCACGGAATGTGACGATTCCGCAACACTTTTTCTCCATGCTTTCGGCTATGCGGCTGGGGAGGGCAATTGCCCATTTCCCGCCATAAACCCGGCGCACCCCGGAGAGGTCTTCGGACCGCGACGGGATCGTGGTTGGGACGCCGAGCAGAGCCGCAATGGTGCGGCAGGGACGAAAATGGACGCCAGGGCGATCTCCATGGCCAAGCAGTCGGTCAGCCACCTCGCGGTGGTGCGGCTGCCGTCGCGTCGGCTTTCCTGCCGCCTGCCGTCGCCAATCTGGCGCGGTCCCGCATCCGGTCTGCTGCCGCAGGATACCCGGCTGGACCGGCTTCGCCCGCATGGCCAGGCCCGCGCCGTACATGGCCGTACTTTGGCCGAAAATTCAGGGCATCTTCGTTCGGGTGACGTCTCGGACCGCGCGCGCCCCGGCGCAGCAATGCGATCCGGGGCCGAGCTTGCGGAGAGGGCGAGTGACTGGAAGCCGTTTTCTGCCGGCCGCGGGCCGGAGGGAACGGCGTGGAATTGTGCCCAATCCGTCGCGGCGATCCGCAACGGTGCGGTGGCCCACCTCGGTGGGGTGAAAGAAATGCACGGCCATGCGGGTCTCTGAGTTGGTTAGGATATCTGCGTATTCTGCGCTCGTCGCCGCCGCCCTTCTCGGCGCGGCCGGCAATGCGCTGGCCTTCGACGACAAGGTCTTCGACGACAAGACCGGAGTGAAGCCGCAGTCCAACCCGTGGGCCGTGTTCCAGTTCGGCTATTCCGCCTACAAGAACGGCCACAAGGACCAGGCGGTCGAGGCCTATCGCTACGCCGCCGAGAACGGCCAGATCGGCGCCACCTGGAAGCTCGCGCGCATGTATGCCGAGGGCGACGGCGTCGCCCAGGACGACTACGAGGCCTTCAAGTTCTTTAGCGAGATCGCCGAGCAGGATGTCGAACCCGGCTCCCCTGAGGAGAGCTATGTCTCCGACGCGCTGGTGGCGCTCGGCGGCTACATGAAGGCGGGCATTCCCGGCAGCCCGGTGGCCGCCGACCCCGTCGCGGCGCAGGAATACTACATGCGCGCCGCTGCCAACTACCGTAATCCGAACGCCCAGTTCGAGATGGGCAAGATGTTCCTGAACGGGGATGGCGGCGTCAAGGCGTCCGTCCGGCAGGCCGGGCGGTGGCTGCAGCTGGCTGCCGAAAAGGGCCATGCCGGCGCCCAGGCGACGCTCGGCAACCTGCTCTTCCAGAGCGGCAAGGTGGTGCGCGGCCTCGCCATGATGACGGCCGCGCTGGAGCGTGCGACCCCTGTCGACCAGCCCTGGATCAGGGGCATGCAGGAGGAGGCCTTCGCGCTCGCCGACGAGTCCGACCGCCGCACGGCGATCTCGCTCGCAGAGGACATCCTCAAGAAGGGCAACCAGTAGGCGCCTCATCGAGGCCGGCTTGCAGCCGGCCCCGGCGGGGCGCAAGGCCTGCGCGCCGGCGCCGACTTCCAGACGATCGATTCGGTTCGAAATGGCTCGCCCCGCAGGCGAGCCAGGTGGTCGTCTCAAGCCGCCGCCAGGTCGAGATGGATGGCTACGGGCACGTGGTCGGACGGCTTTTCCCACGCGCGCACGTGCTTTTCGACCGATGCCGAGCCGAACCGGTTCGCAGCCTCGGGCGACAGCAGCAGATGGTCGATGCGGATGCCGTTGTTCTTCTGCCAGGCGCCGGCCTGGTAGTCCCAGAAGGTGTAGACGTCCGGCCTGTCGGTCACGGCACGGACGGCTTCGGTGAAACCGAGGTTCCTCAGCCGGCGGAAGGCCTGGCGCGTTTCCGGCTGGAACAGGGCGTCGCCCAGCCATTGTTCCGGAAAACGGGCGTCGACGGCTTCCGGGATGACGTTGTAGTCGCCGGCGAGCACGAGTGCTTCCTCCAGCGCCAGCCGCTCGGACGCCCACTTCTCCAGCCGCGCCATCCAAGACAGCTTGTAGGGGAACTTGTCCGAGCCGACCGGATTGCCGTTGGGCAAGTACAGAGAGACGACGCGCAGCGCGCCCCTGTCGGTCGAGAAGACACCTTCGATAAAGCGCGACTGTTCGTCCGAATCATCTCCGGGCAGGCCGCGATTGACTTCGTCGAAGCGGAGCTTCGAAAGTATTGCGACGCCGTTGAAGCCCTTTTGGCCATGCGTTTCGACATTGTAGCCGAGCGCCTCAGCTTCCAGTCGCGGGAACTGTTCGTCCACCGACTTGATTTCTTGCAGGCAGACGATGTCCGGATCGCTCTCCTTGAGCCAATGCAGCAAGTTGTCGATACGGGCTCTTACGCCGTTGATATTCCAGGTCACGATCTTCATGAAAATCACGCGATTATTTCAAATAATTCTTGATAGCCGTTGAGGCCGTTCCAGACGATCCTGCATCATCCTTCGGAGGAAGGGAACCGGTTTCCTTTGGCATATTGGGACCGGTTGGCAAAAGGGGAACAATGCCATGTCAATCAGTCCACATCCTGTGGACGAGGTGCTGCCCGCGCCTCGTCTTGCTGCGCTCGGAATCCAGCATGTGCTGGTCATGTATGCCGGCGCAATCGCCGTGCCGCTCATCATCGGGCGCGCACTCAAGCTCGACCCTGAGCAGGTCGCCTTCCTGATCTCCGCCGACCTGTTCGTCTGCGGCATCGTCACCATCATCCAGTCGCTCGGCGCGACCCAGTGGTTCGGCATCAAGCTGCCGGTCATGATGGGCGTGACCTTCGCCGCCGTCGGCCCGATGGTGGCCATGGCCAACGCCAACCAGGGTCCCGACGGCGCCCGCATGATCTTCGGCGCCATCATCGGCGCAGGCATCATCTCGCTGCTGATCGCGCCGCTGGTCAGCCGCATGCTGCGCTTCTTCCCGCCGGTGGTGACGGGAACGATCATCGTGGTGATCGGCGCGTCGCTGATGCGCATCGGCATCAACTGGATCTTCGGCACCCCCGTCGGTCCGACCGCGCCGCGCATCGTGGCGCCCGAGCATGCCGCATGGCTGAAGTCGGTGACCGAGATGGCCGCCGCCACCGGCTCGACGATCCCGCCGATACCCGACAAGCTGGCGCTCGCCGCGACCGTGTCGAACGTCGCCTATGCTCCGCCCACCAACATCCTGATCTCGGCCATCGTGCTGGTGTCGATCCTGGCCATCGCCAAGTTCGGCAAGGGCTTCCTGGCCAACATCGCGGTGCTGCTCGGCATCGTCATCGGCGGCGTCATCACCGCGGCGCTGGGCATGATGAGCTTCGACAAGGTGGCGTCCGCCGGCTGGTTCGAGATCATCACGCCGCTGCGCTTCGGCATGCCGATCTTCGATCCGATCCTCATCGTCACCATGGTGCTGGTGATGATCGTCGTCATGATCGAATCCACCGGCATGTTCCTGGCACTCGGCGACATGACCGGCAAGAAGGTGACGCAGCCGATGCTTTCGGCCGGCCTGCGCACCGACGGCCTCGGCACGCTCATCGGCGGCCTGTTCAACACCTTCCCGTACACCAGCTTCTCGCAGAATGTCGGCCTGGTGGGCGTCACCGGAGTGAAGAGCCGCTTCGTCTGCATCGCCGGCGGCGTGATCCTGATTTTCCTCGGCGTGGTGCCGAAGATGGGGGCGCTCGTCGAGGCCCTGCCGACCTTCGTGCTCGGCGGTGCGGGACTTGTGATGTTCGGCATGGTCGCTGCCACCGGCATCCGCATCCTGGCGAATGTCGACTTCAAGACCAACCGCAACAACCTGTTCGTCGTCGCGGTGTCGGTCGGCTTCGGCATGATCCCGCTCATCGCGCCCGACTTCAAGATGTGGCTGCCGCGTGGCATCCATCCGCTGATCGAGTCGGGCATTCTGCTGGCGTCGGTCTCGGCCGTGGTGCTCAATGCCTTCTTCAACGGCACCAAGCTCGACGAAGCCGAGATCCGCGAAGCGGCGATGGCTTCGGAAGCGTGATCGAGCCCACATCAAACCGGGAAAGGCCGCCACAGGGCGGCCTTTTTCATTTCGGGCGGCGTGGGCGTCAGTCCGGCTTGCGCTCCACCAGGCCGATCATGTTGCCGGCGGGATCCTTCAGGAAGGCCATCCACTCGCTTTCGCCGGCCGGGCCGAAGACGCCCTCGGTATCGCGATGCATCAGCGCGGGTGCCGCGGTGAAGGCGACGCCATCGTCGGTGGCCTTCCGGTGAAAGGCCGCGAGGTCGTCGATGTCGAGATAGACGGTGCCTTGCGGCACCCCGCCGGTGAAGAACAGGCGCGCGCCGCCGACGACGATGAAGGCGATGCCCGGCGGGTCGTAGCGAGCGTGGACGGGCAGGCCAAGCACGTCGAGCCAGAAGCCGAGCGTGGCGTCGATGTCCCGGCCGGCCGAGAGCGCAACCTGGCGGAGCGCTCGAGGCGGGCTCATGCTAGACGGAGAAGCTGGTGCCGCAGCCGCAGCCGGCGACCGCGTTGGGGTTCTTGATCTGGAACGACTGGCCCATCAGGTCGTCGACGAAATCGACCACCGAGCCGCCCATGTAGACGAGCGACAGGTCGTCGATCAGCAGCGTCGCGCCATTCTTCTCGATGGCGATGTCGTCGGCGTTGGCGCCCTCGACCAGGTCGAACTTGTAGGAGAAGCCGGAGCAGCCGCCGCCCTCGACCGAGATGCGCAACGCCGTCTTGCCGGGCTCGCCGGCGACGATCTTGGCGATCCGCCTGGCTGCGGCGTCGGTCATCTCGACTTTCATTGCGGTCTTGGCATCTGCGCCCATTGGCGTCACCTTGCGTTCGGTTTCCCATGATAGGTATGAAGCGACCTGAGGCAAGTCAACTGGTGGGGAGTATGGACGGCGAGCGACAACTTGGCGACATCGGCTTCGGCTATCGCCCGCGGGCGGCCTATGCCTGCGATCCGGCGCGGTCACGCGGGCGCTTCGTCGACGAGGTCGAGAGCCCGACGCGGACGCCGTTCCAGCGCGACCGCGACCGCATCATCCATTCGACCGCCTTCCGCCGCCTGAAGCACAAGACCCAGGTCTTCGTC
Source organism: Mesorhizobium sp. CC13 (assembly GCF_039907765.1). Classification (NCBI taxonomy): domain Bacteria; kingdom Pseudomonadati; phylum Pseudomonadota; class Alphaproteobacteria; order Hyphomicrobiales; family Phyllobacteriaceae; genus Mesorhizobium; species Mesorhizobium sp. CC13. The sequence goes on from NZ_JARDJI010000007.1 coordinate 127,263, forward strand.
GCGCATGAGGGCGACCATTTCCGCACCCGGCTGACGCACACCATCGAGGTGGCGCAGATCGCGCGCGCGCTGGCCCGCGCCCTGCGCTGCGACGAGGACCTGGCCGAGGCGATCGCGCTGGTGCACGACTTCGGCCACACGCCCTTCGGCCACACCGGCGAGGACGCGCTGAACGCGAAAATGGCAGCCTGGGGCGGCTTCGATCACAACGCCCAGTCGCTGCGCGTGGTGACCAAGCTGGAGCGGCGTTATGCCGAGTTCGACGGCCTCAACCTGACCTGGGAGACGCTGGAAGGGCTGGTCAAGCACAACGGGCCGCTGACCGACGCTGCCGGCAAGGGGCTGAAGGGCCCGGTGCCGCAGGCGATCCTCGACTATTGCCAGCTTCACGACCTCGAACTCGACCGCTTCGCCAGCCTCGAGGCCCAGTGCGCGGCGATCGCCGACGACATCGCCTACAACACCCATGACATCGACGACGGGCTGAGGGCGGGGCTGCTGACGTTGGACATGCTGGAAGAAGTCGCGCTGCCGGCATCGATCCTGAAGGGTGTGCGCGAGCGTTACCCGGCGTTGGATGACGTGCGAACCGGGCACGAACTGATGCGCCGGCAGATCACCATCTTCGTCGAGGACGTGATTTCGACGGCGGCAGCCAGGATCGAGCGCCTGAAGCCGGCAAGCGCCGACGAGGTGAGGGCGGCCGGCGAGGCTATGGTGACGTTCTCCGTCGAGATGACGGCGCTGGAGAAGGACTTGAAGGCCTTCCTGTACCGCAACATGTACCGCCACCCCGAGGTGATGCGCGTGCGCGCCAACGCCGACACCATTGTGCGCGAGCTGTTCGACGCCTATTTCGCCGATCCCCGCGCTATGCCCGAGGGCTGGCGCGAGGGGCTCGACCGCTGCGAGGACAGGGTCAAGGCGAGGGCGGTGGCCGATTTCCTGGCGGGCATGACCGACACCTACGCGGTCAAGGAGCACCGACGCTTGTTTGACCATACGCCCGATTTGGTTTAGGCCGGGCGCAATTTTCCGGCATTCCTGCCGGTCGACACGCAATGCCATTCAGAGCCGAGCAAATGAACATTTTCGCCGATTTCAACGAGCGGATCACCAAAGCCGTCGAAGCGCTTGAATTGACTCCGAAAGATGGCGGCGTGCTCGACCTGACGCGCATTGCCGTGGAGCCGCCGCGAGACGCGACGCATGGCGATCTCGCGACCAATGCGGCCATGGTGCTGGCGAAGCCGACCGGGCAGAACCCGCGCGCGCTGGCCGAACGGCTGGTGGCGGAACTCGCCAAGGACGCCGACGTCGCCAAGGCCGAGGTGGCAGGACCCGGCTTCGTCAACCTCAGGCTCAAGGACGGCTTCTGGCAGAAGCACCTTGCCGGCCTGCTCGAGAGCGGCGCCGATTACGGTCGCTCGGGCATCGGCAAGAAGAAGCGCGTCAACGTCGAATATGTTTCGGCCAACCCGACCGGCCCGATGCATGTCGGTCATTGCCGCGGCGCGGTGGTGGGCGACACGCTCGCCAACATCCTCGACTTCGCCGGCTATGACGTGACCAAGGAATATTACATCAACGACGCCGGCGTGCAGATCGACGTGCTCGGCCGCTCGGTGATGCTGCGTTATCGCGAGGCGCTGGGCGAGGCGATCGGCGAGATTCCAGCCGGGCTCTATCCGGGCGACTATCTGGTGCCGGTCGGCCAGGCGTTGGCCAGGGAATTCGGCCCGAAACTGCTGGAGATGCCCGAGGACGAGGCGATGGCCATCGTCAAGGAGCGCACGATTGCGGCGATGATGGAGATGATCCGCGAGGATCTGGCGCTCCTCAACGTGCGCCACGAGGTGTTCTTCTCCGAGCGCACGCTGCATGCCGACAACGCCAAGGCCATCCGCGCGGCGATCAGCGACCTCACGCTCAAGGGCCACATCTACAAGGGCAAGCTGCCGCCTCCCAAGGGCGAGAAGCCGGACGACTGGGAAGACCGCGAGCAGACGCTGTTCCGCTCGACCGAGGTCGGCGACGACATGGACCGGCCGCTGGTCAAGTCGGACGGCGCCTTCACCTATTTCGCCGCCGACGTCGCCTACCTCAAGGACAAGGTCGATCGCGGCTTCGAGGAACTCGTGTTCGTGCTCGGCGCCGACCATGGCGGCTACGTCAAGCGCATGGAAGCGCTGGCGCGGGCGGTGACCGGTGGCGCGGTGAAGCTCGACGTGCTTCTGTGCCAGCTGGTCAAGCTGTATCGCGACGGCGAGCCGGTGCGCATGTCCAAGCGGGCGGGGGAGTTCGTGACCCTGCGCGACGTGGTCGAGGAAGTCGGCCGCGATGCGATCCGCTTCATGATGCTCTACCGCAAGAGCGATGCACCGCTCGATTTCGACTTCGCCAAGGTGACCGAGCAGTCCAAGGACAACCCGGTGTTCTACGTGCAGTATGCGTCGGCGCGCACCCACTCGGTGTTCCGGCAGGCCAGGGAGCAGCTCGGCGAGGTCGACCTCGGCCGCGCCAATCTCTTGGCCCATGTCGACCGGCTGACCGACGAAGGCGAGATCGCCCTGGTCAAGAAGCTGGCGGAATATCCGCGCCTGATCGAGTCCGCGGCGCAGTCGATGGAGCCGCACAGGCTGGCATTCTACCTCTACGACCTCGCCAGCACGTTCCACGGACACTGGAACCGCGGAACGGACAACCCCGACTTACGCTTTGTTAAGGTTAACGATCCAGAATTGACCTATGCCAGACTCGGGCTGGTGCAGGCTGTTTCGGACGTCTTGACGTCGGGCCTGGCGTTGATCGGAGCGGAAGCCCCCACCGAAATGCGCTAGGTTTCCTGGGATTTCCTGTCACCTTTTGCCCACATTGCGCTGGTAAGGGCCAACCTTACGCGATGTCTTCGGATGTCCGAAAAGTGCGAGTTCGGGAAAACTAATGGCAGACAGAACCCAGCTGAAGATCGCCGACAACAAGAATGATTTCGCCGACGAGGATCCGTTCGCTGAACTGACGCGGATCATGGGATTCGACCCACGCCAGCCGGTCGTGCGCCAGGATTCCGGCGCGCCCGCGGGACGTGCGGAGCCGGCGATGGACGACGATTTCGGCATCGACCTGGAAAAGGAACTGCTCGGCGAATTGGCCGGCGACGACCTGGCGGCCGCGCCCGAACGCGAGGCGCCCGCCGCCTACGAAACTCGTGTGGCCTATGAGGCACCTGCCGCCTACGAGGCTTCCGAAGCGCCCTACGAGGATACGGCGCCGCCGCAGCTTGCCGTCGAGTCCGAATACGAGCCCTATACCGCCCAGGCCTATGCCGCCCAGGAGCCGGCCTACGGGCGGGCCCCGGAGCCCGAATACGAGCCCGCATTCGAGGCCGATGCGTTCGACGACGCGGTCGCCGCTTCGTTCGACGAGGGTCTTGCGCTCGAGGACGAGCTGGTCGAGGCGCCCGAATACCAGGCTGCGCCGCAGGTCGACCGTAAACAGCATGTCGCATCGACAGTGGAAGCCGGCCAGGCGTTCGACGACGCGCTGGATAAATCCTTCGAACAGCATTTCACGCTCGAGGACGAGGTGCTGCCGGCCGACGAGGAGGCTGCCGCCATGGTCGAGGCGCAGCCCGTGTACGAGGCCACGGCGGCCGAGCACGACCTGGACGTCGCTTTCGATTCCGCCCTGGCCGATGTCGACATGGATTTTGCGGTCCACGGCGACGAGGCCCATGCATCCGCCGACAAGTACGAGGCCGGCTACGCGCCCGCGGATGAAACGGAGATGACTCTCAGCGGCTACGAGCCGGTCGAGACGGCCGCCTATGCGGGCGAAGACATGGCCGTGGAAATGCCTTCGGCGGCTCCGGTCGCGCAGGCACAGGACTATGACGAGTTCGAGCGCCGGCTGCAGGATGCCCTGACCGACGAGCCTGCCTACGAGGCGCCGGCTGTCGCCGTTTCGGCCTACGAACCGGTCGCTGTACGGCAGGCCGAACCGGTGGCGCGCACGGAAGACAGCCTGGAGGACGAGCTCAACGCCTTGCTCGGCACCATGAGCAGCCAGGCCAAGGCTCTGTCCAATCCCGTCGTCGTGCCGCTTCGTCCGGCGGCCTCGCCGGTGATGCCGGCGGACGCGCCTGCCCATTCCAAGTCGCTGTGGGCACCGGCACAGCCGGCCGAAATCGAGCCGCAGCCGGTCGAGGCCGGCTTTGCCGTGGCTTCGGCGGCAGACGAGCCCGTCTATGCCGAGCCGACCTATGCGGAACCGGCCTATGCCGAGCCGACCTACGACAGGCAGGCTGATGATGAAGTGAGCTTCGACGACGAGGCCTTCGACCTGGCGTTCGAACGCAGCAGCGAGGCCGAGGCGGCCGCACCGGTCGAGCCGGCAGCAGCGCCGGTCCAGCCCGCGCCGGACCGTCCGCTAGCGGCTTCGCGCTACGAGCATGCCCGCAGCTGGGGGCTCGGTACGCCGGTCGCGCCGCGTTCGTCGCCGATGTCGGACTATCCTGCATACAGGCCTCAGGTCGCCGCTGCGCAGCCTGTCGCCGCCGCGGTTGCCGCCCCGGCCGTGGCCAGCTACCAGGCGCCGCGCGCCGAGGTTCCGGCCTACGAGCCTGAGGTCGAGGCGACCGACGACATGCAGGACGACCTCGAGGCGGAACTGTTCGCTGCCGTTTCGGCGGTGGACGAGGCGCCGGACATCGAGACCGTCGACGTTCCCGAGAAGGCGATCGCGCTTGCCGACGACCTGGACATTCCCGAGCTGACGTTCGAGGACGAGACGCCGCCGGCTTCCGCCTACGACGATCTTGAGGGCGAGTTCTCCAGCCTGATGAACGAGATGCAGGCCGCCGAGCCGGCGCCAGCCCCGGCGTCGTCCAGCTATGCGTCGAACCCTTACGCAGCCGGCTTCGACCGCCAGGCGCTGCGCGAGGCGACGCCTGCGCGACCGGCCGAATTTCCTGCCGCAGCAGCTGCCGGCGCCATTGCCTCGGCCGCCGCAGCCTATGCCGGCAGCGACCGGTCCTTCGCAAGGGGCGGCGACCACGACGCGCGCACCGCACCGCAGGCGCAGTCCGGGGCATCGCATGACGAGTTCGCCTTCGATCCGGATTTCGACGAGGCCATGGCAGCCTCCGAGCTGCCCGGTTCGCCGGCTGCGGCCCGTCCCGCCCGTCGCGGCCTGATGATCGCAGCCATCGTCGGCGCGGTTGCCGTCATTGGCGGCATCGGCGCGCTCGCCCTGTCGTTCGGTGGCAGCGACGGTGCCGACACCCCGGTCGTGCTCAAGGCCGATGACGGCCCGATGAAGGTCAGGCCCGAAAACCCGGGCGGCGCGATTGTCCCCAACCAGGACAACAAGGTTTATGACCGCGTCGCCGGCGGAAGCGCGACCGCCACGCCGACGCAAGAGAAGCTCGTGACCAACACGGAAGAGCCGATCGACGTCGTGGCGCAGGAAGCCGAGGCGCGTGCCAGCGACAATGTCGCGGCAGGCGAAGAGCAGGCCGCCGCTCCGAAGTCGGAGGACCGCGTTCAGCAGGCGATCGAGGCTGACCAGCCGGTGTCGGACGACGAGACCGCTGCGGTTGCGCCGCGCAAGGTGCGCACCATGGTGGTGAGGCCCGACGGCTCGCTGGTCCCCCGCGAAGACCCGGCTCCGGCACCGCAGGTGGCGGCGACCGAACCGGCCGATCCGGCACCGCAGCGCGTCGCCGAGCCTGGCGCCGAGGCGACGGGCACCGTTCCCGCCGCCGCCAAGCCGGCTCTCGCGCCGGTCCCGGCAAAGCCTGCCCAGTCCGCCGAAACGCCTGCCAGCGCCCCGATCGCGCCGCAGCGCCCGTCCGAGCAGCCGGTCAACGTGGTTGGCGAGGTCAAGCCTGACCAGGTGGCGGCGCTTGCACCTGCGGCGCCCGCCACGGCCGCGGCCGGCGCCTGGGCCATGCAGATCGCCTCGCAGCCGAGCGAAGAGGCGGCGAAGTCGACCTACCAGGACCTGCTGCGCCGCTACAACGGCGTGCTCAATGGCCGCGAGGTCAGCATCGTCAAGGCCGAGATCGCCGGCAAGGGCACCTTCTGGCGCGTCCGTGTGCCGGCCGGCACCCGCAACGACGCGGTGGCGCTGTGCGAAAGCTACAAGTCGGCCGGCGGCAACTGCTTCGTCTCGAAGTAACGCCCGGCAGGCTGAGACATCGGTAAGCAACGGCGCGGCTCTGCTGCGCCGTTTTTCATTTCCGGGCCACGATCCGGCGCGATTCTATCCCCTGGCAAAAGGCGCTAAGCTTCCCGACATGACCGAATCAAAATCGATGATCCTGGGCTGTGCAGGCCTTTCGCTTACTCCCGAAGAAGTCGCGTTCTACCGGCGCGAGCGGCCCTGGGGGTTCATCCTGTTTGCCCGCAACGTCAAGGAGCCGGAGCAGATCCGAGACCTGGTCGCATCGATGCGCGACAGCGTGGGACGCCCGGAAGCCCCGGTGTTCATCGACCAGGAGGGCGGCCGGGTGCAGCGCCTGCGGCCACCGCTGGCGCCCAACTATCCGGCTGGAGGGGCGCTCGGCGCGCTCTACCGGAGCGACCGCGAGGCGGGCCTGAGGGCGACCTGGCTGCATGCCCGGCTGCATGCCTTCGATCTGAGCCGCTACGGCATCACGGCAGACTGCCTGCCGGTGCTCGACGTGCCCGTGGAAGGGGCGAGCGACGTCATCGGCGCGCGCGCCTATGACCGCGACCCGGCCGTCGTGGCTGCTCTCGGCCTTGCTGCCGCCGAAGGCCTGCTGGCCGGCGGAGTGCTGCCGGTCATGAAACATGTTCCGGGCCATGGCCGGGCGACCGCCGACACGCATTTCGAGCTGCCCACCGTCCACACGCCGCTCGACGAACTGCGCGCCCACGACTTCGCGCCGTTCAAGGCCCTCAATCACCTGCCGATCGCCATGACCGCGCATGTCATCTATAGTGCCGTCGATCCCGACGCGCCGGCGACGACCTCGCGCAAGGTGATCGAGGAGATCGTGCGCGGCGAGATCGGCTTCGACGGGCTTCTGGTCAGCGACGATACCTCGATGAAGGCACTTTCTGGGGATTTCCCGTCAAAGTCGGAGGCGATCCTTGCAGCAGGCGTCGATCTCGTCCTTCACTGCAACGGGGTGATGGAGGAGATGGAAGGCATCGCCTCGCGCGCTCTTCCGCTGGCTGGCAGGTCGCTGGAACGCGCCGAGGCGGCGCTTGAGGCGATCACGACTGGCGACGGCCACGACGAAGCATCGATCAGGGCAGAATTCGGTCACTATTTCGAGGCAGTTGCATAGCCTCTCAAGCAGAAGGCGCGGATCTTGGCGGAAGCATTGGAAAGCAAGGCTGCAAAGCCAGCACCGATGGACCGCCTGTGGGCGGAAAACGCCGACGAGGACCGGACGACGGACGACCCTTCACTGGTCGTCGACGTCGCCGGCTTCGAAGGGCCGCTCGACCTGCTCCTGCATCTCGCCCGCAGCCAGAGGGTCGACCTCTCGCGCATTTCGATCCTGGCTCTGGTGGAGCAGTATCTCGACTTCGTCTCCAATGCGCGGGCGCTGCGGCTCGAACTCGCCGCCGACTACCTGGTCATGGCCGCCTGGCTCGCCTTCCTCAAGTCGAAGCTCCTGATCCCCAAGCAGCCGGGCGAAGAGGGCGAAAGCGGCGAGGAACTCGCGGCGGTGCTGCAGTTCCGGCTGAAGCGTCTCGAGGCGATGCGCGATGCGGCTGCCCGGCTCGTCAACCGCAATCGGCTCGGCCGCGACGTCTTCGCACGCGGCGCGCCCGAGATGGTCATCATCGACAAGCGCAACGAGTACTCGGCCTCGCTCTATGACCTGTTGAGCGCCTACGCCGGACAGCGGCAGCGCCAGGCGATCACCAACGTCCAGATCGCCAAGCGCGGCGTCTGGTCGCTCAAGCAGGCGCGCGAGATACTGATCCGCCTGATCGGCCAGTTCAGCGACTGGACTTCGCTCGATCATTTCCTGATCCGCTACACGACCAGCCCCGAGCAGCGGCCGACGGCGATCGCCAGTTCCTTTGCCGCGAGCCTCGAAATGGTGCGCGAGGGACATATCGAGATCCGGCAGCACGAACCTTTCGCGCCGATCTACCTGCGCGACCGCCAGCACGCCCGCAAGACCGAAGGTGCGTCATGACCGAAGGATCGAATGTCGTTCCGTTTTCCGTCGAGGACGAGGACGGCAAGGCCATCGAGATCAACCCAGCGGCCCGGCTGCATCTGGCCGAAGCAGTCCGCATGGCGGAAGCCATCGTCTTTGCCAGCGCCGAGCCGGTGAGCGAGCGCCAGCTGGTGCAGCGCCTGCCCTTAGGTGTGGACGTGCCCGCCGCCATGGCGGAACTACAACGCATATACGAGCGGCGCGGCGTCAACCTTATCCGCGTCGCCGATGCCTGGGCGTTCCGCACCGCCGGCGATCTCGCCTTCCTGATGAGCCGCGACACCGTGCAGCAGAAGAAGCTGTCGCGCGCAGCACTCGAGGTGCTGTCGGTGATCGCCTATCACCAGCCGGTGACGCGCGCCGAGATCGAGGATATTCGCGGCGTCGAGACCTCCAAGGGTACGCTCGACACGCTGATGGAGACGGAATGGGTCCGGATGCGCGGCCGGCGCAAGACGCCGGGCCGGCCCGTGACCTACGGCACGACGGAAAAGTTCCTCGACCATTTCGGCCTCGAGGAGATACGCGACCTGCCTGGCATCGAAGAGCTGAAGGGGGCGGGGTTGCTGTCGACGCGCATGCCGCCCGGCTTCTCGGTGCCGCTGCCGCCGGCCGACCCGGACCAGCTTGCCGAGGACGAGGATCCGCTGACGGACATCGATCTCGAGGAGCTTGGCCTGTTGACACCTCGTGCCACAGATGATTGACCGGCGCCGGTGAGGAACCGGCCCCGGAGGTTCATCCTGTGACGACCAACAAAGCCCAGGCGACAGCGGCCCGCGTGACGGCGGGCGTGACCTTTGCAGCGCGCCTGGCGTTCGAGAACATCCGCCATTCCTTCGCCAACGGGGCCGAGACGCTGCGCGGCGTGAGCCTCGCGGCCGAACCGGGCGAGGTGCTTTGCCTGCTTGGCCCCTCCGGGTCGGGCAAGACGACGCTGCTCAGGATCGCCGCCGGCATAGAGGCGCAAGGCTCGGGCAGGGTGTTGCTCAATGGCAAGGAGATCGCCGGTCCGTCCGTGTTCTTGCCGCCGGAACAACGTTCGATCGGGCTGGTGTTCCAGGATTTCGCGCTTTTCCCGCATCTGACCATCGTCGACAACGTCCGCTTCGGGCTGACGGCGCTGTCGCGCGAGGAGGGCAGGCGCGAGGCGCTTATCGCGCTGTCGCGCGTCGGGCTGGAGCACTACGCCGACAATTATCCGCATGCGCTGTCGGGCGGCGAGCAGCAACGCGTGGCGCTCGCACGCGCTCTCGCGCCGAGGCCTGCCGTGCTGCTCATGGACGAGCCGTTCTCCGGCCTCGATTCGCGGTTGAAGGATGCGGTGCGGGCCGAAACGCTCGCCATCCTGCGCGAAAGCCGCGCCACGGCCATCGTCGTCACCCACGATGCCGAGGAGGCGATGCGCATGGGCGACCGCATCGCCCTGCTCAAGGATGGCCGCCTGGTGCAGACGGGCAGGGCGGAAGACCTCTATCTTCGCCCGGAAAGCCTGTTCGTCGCCGGCTTCTTCTCGGAACTCAACGTATTTCCGGCGCGCGTGGTCGATGGCTATGCGGACACGCCCATCGGTGAGGTCGAGACCAGCATCGCCGACGGTACCGACGTACAGGTTGCGGTGCGGCTCAACGGCATCGATGTCAGCGAAACGACCGGCGAAACCCAGGCCCGGATCATTACCCGGCGCTATCTCGGCGTTGTGGAGTTGCTGGAACTGGCGGTGTCGGGAGCCGAGACTCCCGTGCGGGCCCGCATCCGCTGCGGCGCTTTGTCCGCCAAGGCGCGAGATATTTGGCTTTCGTTGCGGAAAGCCGACGTTCTAGTGTTTGAAACCGGCGGCGAAAAAGCCTAGATCAATCCCAGGAAACAGTTCGAGAGAGAGTTCAATGGGTTCGTTTTCAATCTGGCACTGGCTGATCGTGCTGGTCGTCGTGCTGCTGCTGTTCGGCCGCGGCAAGATTCCCGAGCTGATGGGCGACATGGCAAAGGGCATCAAGAGCTTCAAGAAGGGCATGTCGGAAGACGATTCCGACGACACCAAGACCGTCGAACACCGCGCCGACGAGACCGTGAACCCGGGCAAGGAAAAGGCCAGCAAGAGCTGAGCCCGTTCCGCCGTTAGCCGGACCGCATCGCCATGTTTGAAATCGGCTGGACCGAAATGCTGGTGATCGCGATCGTCATGATCGTGGTCGTCGGGCCGAAGGATTTGCCACGCATGCTCCGAACCTTCGGGCGCATGACGACCAAGGCGCGCTCCATGGCTGGCGACTTCCAGCGGCAGTTCAACGAGGCCCTGAAGGAGGCGGAACTCGACGACGTCAAGAAGTCGGTCGACGCGATCCGGGGCCTCAATCCGGCGAATGAAATCCGCAAGCAGCTCAATCCGTTCGAAAAGGCCGCGGCAGACATTCGCAGCGGCTTCGATTCGGCGATGAAGCCGACACCGGCGGAGATCGCCGAAGCGGCGGCGGCCGACGCGGCTGCCCGGCCGGCCGAGCCGCTCAAGGCAGGTGCAACCGCGATGCCGGGCGTTGCCGGTCCGGAGGCGATGCCGACGTCGCCACCGGCGTTCCCGGCAGCGGAGACCAGGTCGACCCCGGCGCCAGCAGCCGCAGCGCCGACTGCAGCCGAAACGGCCAAGCCCAAGGCAGCAGCCGAGGCAAAGCCCGCTTCCAAGGCCAAGGCCGCCGCCAAGACCGCTGCGCCGAAGACCAGTGCGGCCAAGGCCGCCGGTGGACCCCAGACCGGGCCGGCCAAGGCCGCGCCCAAAAAGACGACCAAGGCAGGAAAATCCTCGTGAGCGCCGAAGACGACGAGATCGACAAGTCATCGGCGCCGCTGATCGAGCACCTGATCGAACTCAGGACGCGGCTGATTTGGTCCATCGGCGGCTTCTTCGGGGCCTTCCTGGTCTGCTTCTTCTTCGCCAAGCAGCTGTTCAACCTGCTCGTCATCCCGTTCAAGTGGGCGACGCAGTGGGCCGGTCTCGATCCGCAGAAGGTCGAGCTGATCTACACGGCGCCGCAGGAATTCTTCTTCACCCAGATCAAGCTTGCCATGTTCGGCGGCCTGGTGATCGCTTTCCCGCTGATCGCCTCGCAGATCTACAAGTTCGTGGCGCCTGGCCTGTACAAGAACGAGCGCTCCGCCTTCCTGCCGTTCCTCGTCGCATCGCCGATCCTGTTCCTGATGGGCGGGGCGCTGGTCTATTTCTTCTTCACGCCCATGGTGATGTGGTTCTTCCTCGCCATGCAGCAGACCGGCGGCGAGGGTGAGGTGCAGATCTCGCTGCTGCCAAAGGTGTCGGAATATCTCAGCCTCATCATGACGCTGATCTTCTCCTTCGGCCTGGTGTTCCAGCTGCCGGTGGTGACGACGCTGATGGCGCGTGTCGGCCTGGTGACCTCGCAGGGGCTGGCCGAGAAGCGCAAGTGGGCGATCGTGATCGCCTTCGTGGTGGCGGCCGTGCTCACCCCGCCCGATCCCGTCAGCCAGATCGGCCTTGCCCTTCCCACGATCCTTCTTTACGAGATTTCCATCTGGACCGCCCGGATGATCGAAAGGAAGCGCGAGCAGGAGCGCCTGGCAGGCGAAACGCAGAGCGAGGACGACAACCCCGCCGAGCAGACGCATGCAGCATCGACTTCCCTCGAAGGCACAGGCAGCGCCGACAAGGCCGGCTGACAGCCCGATCCGCCGTCGCGGTCGTTTCGATAAACCACCGCGACCGGAAACCTTTTAAATGCTTGATATCAAATGGATTCGCGAGAACCCTGAAGCTCTTGTCGAGGCGCTGGCCAAGCGCGGACAATCGGCGGAGGCGGCACGGTCGACGGTCGACGACCTGATCGCGAAGGACGAGGCGCGCCGCGCCCACGTGTCCAGCCTGCAGGAGGCCCAGGAGCGCCGCAACGCCGCTTCGAAGGAAATCGGCAATGCGATGCGCAATGGTGATTCCGCCCTGGCCGAGACGCTGAAGGCCGAAGTGGCCGAGATCAAGGGCTTCATCCAGGACGGCGAGGGCCGCGAGCGCCAGCTCGACAAGGCGCTCGACGATGCGCTGGCGGTCATTCCCAATATGCCGCTCGCAGAGGTTCCCGTCGGCAAGGACGAGAACGACAATGTCGAGCTGCGCAAGGTCGGCCAAGTTCTGCCCCGCCCGAACTGGGTGAAGGAGCATTTCGAGATCGGCGAGGCCCTCGGCTTGATGGATTTCGAGCGTGCCGCCAAGCTTTCCGGCTCGCGCTTCACCGTGCTGAAGGGGCAGCTCGCGCGCCTCGAACGCGCACTCGGCCAGTTCATGCTCGACCTGCACACCTCCGAGCACGGCTACACCGAGGTGCAGCCGCCGCTTCTGGTGCGCGACGAGGTGCTTTTCGGCACCAACCAGCTGCCGAAGTTCGAGGAAGACCTGTTCTTCACCCCGCACGGCGACGCCCGTCTGGGACTGATCCCCACCGCGGAGGTGCCGCTGACCAACCTGGTGCGCGAGGAGATCCTCGACAACGACAGGCTGCCGTTGCGGCTGACCGCGCTGACGCCTTGCTTCCGTTCGGAGGCGGGCTCGGCCGGCCGCGACACGCGCGGCATGCTGCGCCAGCACCAGTTCTACAAGGTCGAGCTGGTGTCCATCACCGACGCGGAGAGCTCGCTGGCCGAGCACGAGCGCATGACGGCCTGCGCCGAAGAGGTGCTGAAGCGTCTCGGCCTGCCGTTCCGCACCGTGGTGCTGTGCACCGGCGACATGGGCTTCGGCGCGCGCAAGACGCACGACATCGAGGTCTGGCTGCCCGGGCAGAACACCTATCGCGAGATTTCGTCCTGCTCGGTCTGCGGCGACTTCCAGGCCCGCCGCATGGACGCTCGCTACCGTCCCGCGGACCCTTCGACAGGCTCGGGGCAGGGGAAGGGCACGCGCTTCGTCCACACCCTCAACGGTTCGGGCGTGGCCGTCGGCCGTGCGCTTATCGCCGTGCTGGAGAACTACCAGAACGAGGACGGCAGTGTAACGATTCCTGAAGTGCTGCGGCCCTACATGGGTGGCCTGGCCAAGATCGAAAAGAACTGACATGCGCATTCTGCTGACCAACGACGACGGCATTCACGCCGAGGGACTGGCCGTCCTCGAGCGCATTGCCCGGCAGCTGTCGGACGACGTGTGGGTGGTGGCACCCGAGACCGACCAGTCCGGCTATGCGCACTCGCTGTCGATCTCGGAGCCGCTCAGGCTGCGCAAGATCAGCGACAGGCACTATGCGGTGAATGGCACGCCGACCGACTGCGTCATCATGGGCGCGCGCAGGATCCTTCCCGAGCCCCCGGACCTGATCCTGTCGGGGATCAATTCGGGCCTCAACGTCGCCGACGACGTCACCTATTCGGGCACCGTGGCGGGCGCCATGGAAGGCGCGCTGATCGGCATCCGCTCGATCGCCCTGAGCCAGGCCTATGTCTACGAGAACGAGGAGCGGATCGTGCCCTACGAGACGGCCGAGGCGCTGGCGCCGGCGCTGCTGAGGAAGCTGATCGCGACCGAGTTGCCGATCGGCGTCCTGCTCAATGTCAACTTCCCCAACTGCCCGCCGGACGAGGTGACGGGTCCCGTCGTCGCCAGCCAGGGCAAGCTCGCCTACGGCATCTGGGTCGAGGAGCGCCGCGACGGCCGCAGCCTGCCTTACTACTGGCTGCGCTTCGGCCGCGACGAGCCGGAGGTGAAGCCGGGAACGGACCTGCACGCGGTGCGCAACAAGCAGATTTCGGTCACGCCGCTGAAGCTCGACATGACCGCCCACGAACTGCGCGACCAACTGGCCAAGGCAATCGCATGAACATCATGTCGGACGACCGTGAAGGCTTTGCCGCTTTTCTGCTGCGGCTGCGCGGGCGCGGCGTCGTTCCGAAGAACCTGATCGCCGCCTTCGAGGCGACGCCGCGGCGCGAATTCGTCGGCGGCCAGTTCCACCACCTCGCCTGGTCGGACCGCATGCTGCCGATCGAGTGCGGCGAGGCGATCGAAGGCGCCGACATCCAGGCGGCGATCATTTCGGCCCTGAACATCGAGGCCGGCGACCGGGTGCTGGAGGTGGGCACGGGCTCGGGCTACACCGCCGCGGTCATGGCTCGCCTGGCTGCGCGCGTCATCACCGTCGACCGCTTCAAGACCCTGGCCGAGCAGGCGCGCCAGCGATTCGAGGCGCTCGGGATCACCAATGCCATGGTGCGGCAGGCGGACGGATCCGCCGGCTTGCCGGGCGAGGGGCCGTTCGACCGCATCGTGGTGTGGGCGGCCTTCGACAGCTATCCGCGCATGTTCGTCGACCAGCTCTCCAGCGGCGGCATCATGATCGCGCCGATCGGTCCCGAGGAGGGCGAGCAGGTGGTCTGCAAGCTCACCAAGATCGGCAGCCGGTTCGAGCGCGAGGATCTCGGCGTCGTGCGCCTGCAGCCGCTGGCAAAGGGCGTCGCCGCCGTCATCTGACCACGCACTGCCGGGTCTTTCGGCGCCGATCTCCAGTGGCCGTAACCTTCCCTGCCGAAGCGTAAAAAATGCCGAGCGTTTATTTGTTTCGCTTAACCGACCGGTAACATTAACGCGCTTTAATCATACCCAGTTGGTATCGGGTAAAGCGCGGGTCATAGCGATGCGTTTCAGTATCTTGAAGGCGAATGGACGCTCTCTGGCGCGCAATGGCGCCGTTCTGCTGTTGGCTGGCGTCGCAGCCGGTTGCAGTTCCAGTGTTGCGCGATTTGGTGGCAGTGGCGTCGATGACTTGTTCACCGCCTCGACCTCGAACCAGCGCGAGATCATCAACCAGCAGCCGCAGCCCTATCCCGGCGACACCCAGGCGGCTCCGCTCGTGGCCAGCAACAGCGGGTCGGTCGGTCGCAGCAGCCTGCAGCCGGTTTCCTCGCAACCGCTGCCGGCACCGGTAGCCGCAGCTCCAGCTCCGGCGCTCGCCCCCGCGACGAGAACGGCCCAGGCGCCCGCGCTCGCTCCTGCCATGGACCGCACCGCGACGGCCGCCGTCAGCCAGCCGGCGCAGCCCAAGCTCGCCCAGGCCGAACAGAACGTTCTCAAGGTCCCGGGGCAGGCGACCAAGAAGCCGCTGCCGAACAACCAGCAGCCGCTGTCGACCGACAAGGTGGCGGTGCTGCCGCAGCAGCCCAAGACCAAAGAAGGCAACACGGTTGCCAAGCTCGACGCCTCGACCGGCAAGAGTTCCGGTTCGACGGGTGCCGGCGGCTACACGGTGGTCGAAGGCGATTCGCTCAACCGGATCGCGATGAAGCTCGGAGTGACCACGGCCGCCCTCAAGGAGGCCAACGGCCTTACCGATGGACGCATCCGCATCGGCCAGACGCTGAAGGTGCCCGGCGCGAATGCGACGACCCAGGTCGCCAAGGCTGCGCCTGCGGCGGTCGATCCGGTGGTGACCAGCACGCCGGCGCCGGCCAAGCCGGCTGTCGCGGCAGCCAAGCCCGCGGTCGCCGAGCAGCCGACGGTTGCCGCCTACACGCCGCCGAAGAGCGACAAGCCGGCCACGCAGGCGGAAGAATCCACCGATGCGGCGCCGAGCGCCACCGGCATCTCGCGCATGCGCTGGCCGGTTCGCGGCCGCGTCGTGTCCAACTACGGCAAGGGTGGCGGCAAGGAGGGTGACGGCATCGACATCTCCGTTCCGGAAGGCACGCCGGTCAAGGCGGCCGAGAACGGCGTCGTCATCTATGCCGGCGACGGCCTCAAGGAGTTTGGCAACACCGTCCTGGTGCGCCATGAGAACGGACTGGTCACCGTCTACGGCAATGCCAGCGAGCTCAAGGTGCAGCGCGGCCAGAAGGTCAAGCGTGGCGAAGAGATCGCGCTGTCGGGCATGACCGGCAACGCGAGTGCCCCGAAGCTGCATTTCGAGGTGCGCAAGAACTCCGCTCCGGTCGATCCGACGACCTATCTCGAATAGGCGCGGCCGCAGCCGAGGCCGGGTATCGAAGCCCCGGCTCGAGCGGCTCCCGGAATTTCCGACCATCGACGCCCGTCCCGCAAGGGGCGGGCGTTCGCATTCAGTCCTTCAGTGGCTTGCCCAGGCGGCCGGCCAGATCCTGGATGAACTGCCAGGCGACGCGCCCCGAACGGCTGCCGCGCGTGGTCGCCCATTCGAGCGCGTCGGCACGCAGGGCGTCGGCGTCGATGTCCAGGCCGTGATATTGCGCGTAGCCGCCGATCATTTCGAGATACTCGTCCTGCGAGCACTTGTGGAAGCCGAGCCACAGGCCGAAGCGGTCGGACAGCGACACCTTTTCCTCCACCGCCTCGGACGGATTAATCGCAGTCGACCGCTCGTTCTCGATCATGTCGCGCGGCAGGAGGTGGCGCCGGTTGGAGGTGGCATAGAAGATGACGTTGGCCGGACGGCCCTCGACGCCGCCTTCGAGTGCCGCCTTGAGCGACTTGTAGGAGGTGTCGTCGTGGTCGAACGAAAGATCGTCGCAAAACAGGATGAATCGATGCTCTGACGCCTTGAGCAGGGCCATCAGCTTGGGAAGCGTGTCGATGTCCTCGCGATGGATCTCGACGAGCTTGAGCGGCGAGGCGGTTTTGGCTCCGGCATTGATGGTGGCGTGCGCCGCCTTGACCAGCGACGATTTGCCCATGCCGCGTGCGCCCCACAACAGAACGTTGTTGGCCGGTAGGCCGGCGGCGAAGCGTTCGGTGTTGTCGACGAGGATGTCGCGGACGCGGTCGACGCCCCTGATGAGGCCGATGTCGACGCGGTTTACCCGGTGCACGGGCTCGAGATAGCCGGGATCGGCGGCCCATACGAAGCAATCGGCCGAGTCCAGGTCGGTTTCGGGTGCTGCCGGCGGGGCAAGTCGCGCCACCGCGGCGACGAGACGGTCGAGTTTGTCGTTGAGCGCTTCGATCGTCTTGTCCATTGCACACTTCCCTAGCGGCATTCGATTGTGGTGCCGCTTTACCATGCTCGGATTGCAGGGAAAAGCGGCGTTGCCTGGACCATGTGCAGTTGCATTGATGGCTTTAGCGACTATATTCCGCGCACATTTCCCGGGGGCCGGATTTGCGGTTTCCCGTCACTTCTCAGGAGACATTCATGTTCGTCACGCCGGCATACGCACAGGCCACGGGGGTCACGCCCGACGTATTCGTCAGCATTCTGCCGTTTGTGCTGATCTTCGTGATCATGTATTTTCTCATCATCCGCCCGCAGCGTACCCAGTTGAAGAAGCGCGGCGAGATGCTCTCGGCCATCCGTCGCGGCGACACCGTCGTGACCGGCGGCGGCTTCGTCGGCAAGGTGACGAAGGTGATCGACGACAACGAACTCGAGGTCGATCTGGGCAACGGCGTCAAGGTGACCGCGCTGCGGGCCACCATTTCCGACGTTCGGGTCAAGGGCGAGCCGATCGCCAACCAGAACGCCAAGAAATAACCGTATTCAAGGCGGAACGCACCGCTTTCACGCCTTAACGGACGAGGCCAAATGCTCTATTTCTCGCGCTGGAAGACAATCGCGATCTGGGCCGTCGTGCTCCTCGGGGTGCTCTTCTCCATCCCGAACATGCTGAGCCAGTCGCAGCTCGATTCACTTCCCGGCTGGCTTCCCAAGCGCCCCATGACGCTTGGCCTCGACCTTCAGGGCGGCTCCCACATCCTGCTTGCGATCGACCGGCAGGACCTGATCGACGAACGCCTGCAGGCGACGCGAGACGACATCCGCACGCTGCTGCGCGACGCCAAGATCGGCTACACCGGGCTTACGGGCACCGGCAAGACGGTCCAGGTCCGCATCAGCGACGCGAACGAACTCGAGGCTGCCAAGAAAGCGCTCGCGGCGCTGACGCAGCCCGTTTCGGCCGGCATTTTCGGCGGCGGCACGCTTGCGGAGCTGTCGCTCGAGGAACCTGAGCCCGGCGTGCTGCGCTTCACGCTCACCGAAGAGGGGATCGACTATCGCGTCAGCAATGCCGTCACCCAGTCGATCGAAGTGGTCGGCCGCCGCGTCAACGAGCTCGGCACCAACGAGCCCATCATCCAGCGCGCCGGCGCCGATCGCATCCTCGTCCAGGTGCCCGGCCTGCAGGATCCGCAGCGCCTCAAGGACATCCTCGGCAAGACCGCCAAGCTGACCTTCCAGATGGTCGACCAGACGATGTCGGTGGAGCAGGCCCTGCAGAGCCGCCCGCCGGCCGGCTCGACGGTCATGTACTCGCAGGACGATCCGCCCGTTCCCTATCTCATCGAGAACCGGGTGATCGTTTCGGGTGAGAACCTCGTCGATGCCCAGGCCACCTTCGACCAGCGCACGAGCGAGGCCGTCGTCTCCTTCCGCTTCGACGCCAAGGGTGCCGCGCGCTTCGGCCAGGCCACCCAGCAGGGCGTCGGCCGCCTGTTTGCCATCATCCTCGACAACCAGGTGATTTCGGCGCCGCAGATCCGTGAGCCCATCCTCGGTGGCACCGGCCAGATCTCGGGTAGCTTCACCGCCCAGAGCGCCAACGACCTTGCCGTGCTGCTGCGCGCCGGCGCCCTGCCGGCCGACCTCACCATCGTCGAGGAACGCACCGTCGGTCCGAGCCTCGGTGCCGACTCGATCGCCGCCGGCAAGTTCGCCTCGATCATCGCCGGCATCCTGGTGGTGTCGTTCATGCTCGTCGCCTACGGCACGCTCGGCATCATCGCCAACATCGCGCTGGTCGCGAACGTGGCGCTGATCATCGCGATCCTGTCGATCCTCGGCGCGACGCTGACCATGCCAGGCATCGCCGGCATCGTGCTGACGGTCGGCATGGCGGTGGACTCCAACGTCATCATCTACGAGCGCGTGCGCGAAGAGCGACAATTGGGCAGATCGCTCGTGCAATCGCTGGATTCGGGCTTTGCCCGAGCGCTGGCGACGATCGTCGACGCCAACTTCACGACCTTCATCGCCGCCGTCATCCTGTTCTATCTGGGCTCCGGTCCGGTGCGCGGCTTCGCCGTGACGCTTGCGATCGGTATCGTGACGACGGTCTTCACCGCCTTCACGCTCACCCGCTGGCTGGTTGCGATCTGGCTCCGCCGCATGAAGCCCAAGGAACTGCCGAAGGGCCTCGTGCGCCTGGTTCCCGACAACACCGCGTTCCCGTTCATGTCATGGCGGCGTTATGCCTTCACGCTGTCGGCGCTGGCTTCGCTTGCCGCCATGGTGCTGTTCTTCTCGGTTGAGATGAACTACGGCATCGACTTCCGCGGCGGCACCAGCATCGAGGTGCAGGCCAAGCAGGGAACCGCCGATTCAGGCGACGTCCGCGCACGGCTCAGCGAGCTCAACCTCGGCGACGTCCAGGTGCAGCAGTTCGGTTCCGACCAGAACCTGCTGATCCGCGTCGAGGGCCAGAATGCCGGCGACAATGCCGAGCAGAGCGTGGTCGAGAAGGTGCGCAGCGAGCTTGCCAACGAGTACGACTTCCGCCGCGTCGAATCGGTCGGGCCGACGGTTTCCAGCGAACTCGCCTGGTACGGCACGCTCGGCGTCCTGGCATCCATGGCAGCGATGCTGATCTACATCTGGTTCCGGTTCGAATGGCAGTTCGGTCTCGGCGCGATCCTCGCCACGGTGCACGACGTGACGATGATGGTGGGCCTCTATGTCATTACCGGCATCGAGTTCAACCTGACCAGTATCGCGGCGATCCTGACCATCGTCGGCTACTCGATCAACGACACGGTGGTGGTCTACGACCGCGTCCGCGAGAACCTTCGCAAGTACAAGAAGATGCCGATCGAGCAACTGCTCGACCTGTCGATGAACCAGACCCTGTCGCGTACGGTGCTGACCGGCGTGACGACGTTGCTCGCGCTGGTTTCGCTCTACCTGTTCGGCGGCGAAGTCATCCAGTCGTTCACGTTGGCGATGATCTTCGGCATCCTGGTCGGCACTTATTCGTCGATCTTCGTCGCCGGACCGCTGCTGATCCTGTTCAGGCTGCGGCCGGAGACCTTCGAGGCCGACGAGAAGGACAAGCCGGCCGTGCCGACCAACGCCCAGCCGACGAAGTCGTAACGGACGATGGCGGCAGGCCTGGTCATGCGCGAGGCGCACTTTCCCGGAAGGGCTCCCGTCGACGCCTATGGCGACGGCGGGTTCCGCTTCGCGGAGATGTCGCATCGCGGTTCGATCCTCTGCCTGCCGTCCGGCATCTATGGCTGGGCGCCGGCCGATCCGCTGGCGCTGACGTCGGCGGACTTCGCCAAGCTTCTCGCCGAGGCCGACAAGGTTGAAATCCTGCTCGTCGGGACCGGCAAGGAGCTCAGGCCACTGCCGGCCGATCTGCGCGCGGCCCTCAAGGAGGCCAGGATCTCCGCCGATCCGATGTCGACCGGTGCCGCGGTACGTACCTACAACGTGCTGCTCGCCGAAGACCGCGCGGTCGCGGCGGCGCTCATCGCCGTCGACTGAAGTGAGCGCGAATGCCGCAGCGGTGATGGAGCTGGTCCGGGGTCAGGACCGCGACCGCTATCTCTCCGCCCTCTACGCTCCCGACGACAGGCGCGACGCGCTGTTCGCCCTCTATGCCTTCAACGCCGAGATCGCCGGCATACGCGACCGCGTCAGCGAGCCGATGCCGGGCGAGATACGCCTGCAGTGGTGGCGCGACGTCATCGCCTCGGGCGACCCGCAGGCCGGCGCCGGGCATCCGGTGGCCGAGGCGCTGCTGGCCGCGATCGCCACGTACCGGCTGCCCAAAGCCGCCTTCGACAACTACCTCGAAGCCCGCATCTTCGACCTCTACGACGACCCGATGCCGTCGCGGACCGATCTCGAAGGCTATTGCGGCGAGACGGCCTCGGCGCTGATCCAGCTTGCGGCGCTGGTCCTCGATGCGCCCGAGGCGGCCAGGCACGCCGAGCTGGCTGGCCACGCCGGCTGCGCCCAGGCGATCACGGGCCTGCTGCGGCTGCTGCCCATGCATCGCGCGCGGGGGCAGTGCTATGTGCCGCGGGACATCCTTGCGGTGGCGGGCATGACGGCGGAGGAATTCGTCGCCGACGGCGGGAGCCAGCGGTCGGCCCTGGTCGTCCAGGCGATGATCGCGCTGGCTCGCGAGCATCTCGGCGCCTTCGCGCGGCAGGCCGGCGCAATGCCCGCCTCGCTTCGCCCGGCATTCCTGCCGCTGGCGCTCACCGGCGCCTATCTCGACCGGCTGGAGCGCGGCAAGGACGGCATGTCCTCGCTGCGCAGGCATCTGCTGATGTTGCGGACGGCATCGCGCGGCTGGCGCTGACCGCTATCGGCGACAGGGGATCTCGCCCGTGCGGGTTCAATCGGGTTGGTGCTCTTCGCGCCTGGTGAAGAAGAAGTACCGACTAAGCCCGCGCGCGTTCACATAGGTGCGCACGTCCCGGTGCAACCGGCGGGCCACGCTCGCAGAAGAAGTATTGTCGGGTGCCACGATCGACCCGATCTCAGCTTCGTCGGTGACCTTGAAGCCGAATGCCATGGCCGCCCGTGCGGCCTCCAGCGCAAGGCCGCGGCCGCGCCATGCCGGCGCGACATGATAGCCGATCTCGAGCGCCCGCAATCCGCCGACGTCCTGCCACGTCACGCCGCAATCTCCGATCAGCGTCCCGCTGGAACGATCCAGCATGGCCCAGAGGCCGAAGCCGTCTTGCCGGTAGCGTGCAAGGTTCCGCTCGATCCACTCGGTTGCACCCGCTTCGTCCGTCATTTCGGGATAGAAGCGCCGCGCATAGTCGTCGGCGAATATCGAAAGGATTGCCGCCTCGTCGCCGCGCTTCATCTCCCTCAGGATCAGCCGCGGCGTTGCCGGAGGCGGCGTCATCTCCCTTATTCCGCGGCCTGCGCCGCGGTCGCAAGGCCCAGCCAGTTGCGGCAGTCGGCCAGCGCGCGGCCGGTCATGGCTTTCTTCTTGGCAACCGTCTTTTCCTTGCCGCGCAGGCGCTTGCCGTCGACCTTCGGTGCCTCGATTTCGGGGAACAGGCCGAAATTGACGTTCATGGGCTGGAACGAACGCTTGCCCGGCTCGTCGTCCGAGACGATGTGGCCGCCGGTGATGTGGTTGAGCAGGGCGCCGAAGGCGGTCGTTGCCGGCGGCGGCGTCATCGGGCGGCCGAGCCGTTCGGCCGCGGCAAAGCGGCCGGCGAGCAGGCCGATGGCAGCACTCTCCACATAACCCTCGCAGCCGGTGATCTGGCCGGCAAAGCGCAGCCCGGGCCGCGACTTGAGCTGCAGGGTCGGATCGAGCAGCGTCGGCGAATTGAGATAGGTGTTGCGGTGCAGGCCGCCGAGGCGGGCGAACTCGGCATTCTCCAGGCCGGGGATCATGCGGAAGATGCGCACCTGCTCGGCATGCTTCAGCTTGGTCTGGAAACCGACCATGTTGTAGAGCGTGCCGAGCGCATTGTCCTGGCGCAGCTGGACCACGGCATAGGCCTTGACGGCCGGGTTGTGCTCGTTGGTGAGCCCCATCGGCTTCATCGGGCCGTGGCGCAGCGTCTCGGGTCCGCGTTCCGCCATCACCTCGATCGGCAGGCAGCCGTCGAAATAGGGCGTGCCTTCCCATTGCTTGAACTCGGTCTTCTGGCCGTCCATCAGGGCCTGCACGAAGGCCTCGTACTGCTCCTTGTCCATCGGGCAGTTGATGTAGTCCTTGCCGGTGCCGCCGGGGCCGACCTTGTCGTAGCGCGACTGGAACCAGCAGGTGTTCATGTCGATGGACTCGAAATGCACGATCGGCGCAATCGCGTCGAAGAAGGCGAGCGCGTCCGACGACGTGCCGGCGGCGATGGCCTCGGCAAGCGAAGGTGCTGTGAGCGGACCGGTGGCGATGATCGCCTGGTCCCATTCCGCCGGCGGCAGGCCGGTGACTTCTTCGCGCACGATGGTGATCAGCGGATGCGCCTCGAGGCGTGCGGTCACCGCATTGGAGAAGCCGTCGCGATCGACGGCGAGCGCGCCGCCCGCCGGCACCTGGTTGGCATCGCCCGATGACATGATCAGCGAGCCCGCGAGGCGCATTTCGGCATGCAGCAGCCCGACAGCGTTGGTTTCGGCGTCGTCCGAGCGGAACGAGTTGGAGCAGACGAGTTCGGCGAGGCCTTCGGTCTTGTGCGCGTCGGTGCCGCGCACGGGACGCATCTCGTGCAGGATGACCGGCACGCCGGCCTCCGCCGCCTGCCATGCTGCTTCCGATCCGGCGAGGCCGCCGCCGACGATGTGAATGGGTTTTGCGCTCATGGTCGCCGAGATAGTCCCTTGGCCGGATGAATGCAATCATTGCGGTGGATTGCGCAGACTCGGCGGATTGCCGCGGACGAGGAACGACTTCTAAGATGGCCCGATGACGACGCGCTCGATCTGTCGCCCGCTGCTAGCGGGCATGGTTTCGCTCTCGCTCTATGGGGCTGGTCTCTCGCCGGGCCTGGCCGCTCCTGCCTCCGGTCGCATCGACATCTGCCACGGATATGGTTGCGCCTTTCGGTCCCGCCTCGATCTCGGAGAGGGCGACGCCAGGAAGCTGGCGTCGATTATGGCTGCGGGCAATGCCTCGCCGAAGGCCGAGCGCGCTGCGATTGCCAGGGCGGTCAGCTACTTCGAAAAGAGGGCACAGCAGGTCACCGGCGTGCGCGACCAGCCGAAGTCGGAGTTCGGCGCCTCGAAGGTCAGGGGGCAGATGGACTGCGTCGACGAGTCCACGAATACCGATGCGCTGCTGCGCTACCTGCAGGCCAGAGGCCTGTTGAAGCACCACAAGGTAGACCGCCGGACCTCGCGCGGGTTCCTCCTCGACGGCCGCTATCCGCATTGGACGGCCGTGGTCCGGGCGTCCGATGGAACCAGGTGGGTGGTGGATTCGTGGTACGCCCCGATGGGCGGAGCGCCCGACATCTTCCCGCTGGGCGAATGGAGGAAGCGCGGCGTGCTGGAAAGCGGCGCGCTGAACTAGCCATTGCTTCAAGTGTGGAAACGACAACGCCCGCCGGGGGAGGAGATCCGGCGGGCGTCGTTTTGGTGGTCAGCCTCAGGGAGGAGGAAGGGGCTGACCTATTCGCCTTTGCCGGGGAGGAGGTCGGCTAGGCGAAATTCTTTTCGCCGATCGAAGAGGGCGAAACTCCTCTACAACAGCGCCGCGCGTCCGCTGGACGCGCAAAGGACGCTGTAGAAACCTATGCTGGGTGCATGATCCTGTCCGAAATTTTTCGGGGTCATGCACCGGGTAACGACGCCCGCCGGAGGGAGGAGAACCGGCGGGCGCGTTAAGGGTGGTCAGCCTCAGGGAGGAGGAGGGGCTGACCTATTCGCCTTTGCCGGGGAGGAGGTCGGCTAGGCGAAGTTCTTTTCGCCGATCGAAGAGGGCGAAGCTCCTCTACAGCGCCGCGCGTCCACTGGACGCGCAAAGGACGCTGTAGAAACTTATGCTGGGTGCATGATCCTATCCGAAATCTTTTTCGGGGTCATGCACCGGGTAACGGCACCCGCCGGGGGAGGAGGATCCGGCGGGTGCGTTAGGGTGGTCGGCTTCGGGAGGAGGAGTAAGCCGACCGGATCCGGCAGGGTCGGGGAGGAGGTCGACCCTGGCGGAAACTGCAATTAGATGGCGCGGCGGGCGATCGCCGAGATTTCACCGCGGTTGATGCCGAGGTCGGCAAGCTGGCGGTTCGACAGGCGGCCCAGCTCGTTCACCGTCTCGCGATAAGCGCGCCAGTTGCGGTAAGTGCGGAGCAAGTTCATTTTCGTTCTCTTTTCGGTTCGTACGGTTTTGAGAGCCGACGCTTAGATGGCTTTACGCGCGACGAAGTGGATGTCGCTGCGGGTGATGCCCAGGTCGGTCAGTTCACGGTTCGACAGGCGGCTCAGCTCGTTCACGGTGTCGCGATAGCGGCGCCAGTTGCGGTAATTGCGGATCAGGTTCATCTTCGTATCCCGTTCGTCTTTTTTCGCTTCGTGTTTACGGGGCGTAGATAGGTCCGCGCTGATCAAAAATGAAGCGCTATGCTCGCATGGCAGCAATGCGTTTTGTGCATTGCACCATTAATCGGCATTCACCCTTTGGTCACAATTGTGGCCGAATCGAATTTTTGCCATACTAGACAACGGCTTGGGGTGATCGTGCGGTGCATGATGGGGGAGGGTGACGCGTGGCGAGCCATGCAACCAAGGTGAAGATGGACATCGCCCGCTGGGCAGATGGCGGGCTCATCGACCGTGCCACGGCCGATGCGCTGGTCCGCGACGTCGAGGCCAACGAGCGCAACGGGCTCAACTTCGGCTCGATCCTGGCGGTGATGGCAGCGCTTCTGTTCGCGGCGGCCATTCTCATCCTCGTCGCGGCCAATTGGGAGGCGATACCGCGCCTGGCCAGGGTTGGCGGGCTGTTTGCCCTCATCCTTGCAGGCTATGTCGGCGGCGCCGTGCTCAAGCAGCGCGGCCATGGCGGCCTGGCCGAAGCGCTCTGGCTGATCGGCGCAGCTGCCTTCGGTGGCTCGATCGCCCTGATCGGCCAGATGTATCATTTCTCCGGCGACGAGGCGGCCGCCATCGTCACCTGGTGCATCGGGACGGGAATTGCAGCGGCGGCGCTGCGCTCCAATGCGCTCACCGTCGCCGCGGTAGGCATTGCCGACTTCTGGCTGGTCACCAAGGGCTTCGAGCTGTTCCGGCGCGCGGATTTTCCGCATCTGTTTCCTGCGTTCATGGCCGTCCTCTGGGCGCTTTCCTATTGGACCGACAGCCGCGCGGCACGGCACCTGATCCTGCTCTCGCTCGTTCTCTATGCGGTGCTCCTGGGCATCGACTACGACGTTATGCCGGTGGGAACGGTACTGGCGCTGGTGTCGGCCGTGCTGCTGGCGGTATCGGCCCTGGCGGCGGCTCCCGTCGAAAGCGTCGTCCGCCTGGGCGGGCGCCTGCCGCTGCACGCATTGATCGGCTTCCTGACCGGGATGGCATTGCTGCAGTTCGACCTTGCCGAGGACGACGGTTTCGCCATTGCGGCGGCCGTGGCGCTTGCCGTGATCGCTGCGGTCATCGTCTTCCTGGGCCGCGAGAGCCGGGCCTTGCGCTGGGTCGCCTATCTCGGCTTCGCCTTCGAACTGGCGATCGTCTACGTCGCCACCGTGGGCAGCATGCTGGGCACGGCGGGCTTCTTCTTCGCAGCCGCAATAATTCTCGCCGGTCTCGCCTACGCGATCATCCGCATAGAGCGGCGGATGAAGGCCCAGGCAGCAGGGGGAGCCGCATGATGTCCCGCTACAAGCTCATCGTTGCGGCGATCGTGCTCGCGCTGGCGCAAATCGGCTTCCTGGGCTGGATGATCGCCGGGAGGGCAGCGCTGCTGCGCAGCGGCCAGGAGGTGCTGCTCAAGGTCGAGCCGGTCGATCCGCGCGACCTGCTGCGTGGCGACTACGTGCGCCTTGGCTACGACATTTCGCGCCTGCCGGCGGAAAGGATCGCCAACCTGCCTGAGGGCGAGACGACCTCTGCGGAAGGGCCGATCGTGGTGCGCCTCAAGAAGGATGCCGACGGCTTCTGGCGTGCCGTGAGCGCCTGGCTGGGCAGTGCGGCGCTGACGCCGGCGGCGGCCGACGAGGTCGATCTTCGCGGCGAGATCTCCGGCGGCTGGAGCCTGGCTCCGGGTTCCGAGATCGGCGTGGAATATGGCATCGAACGCTTCTACGTGCCGGAAGGCGAGGGCCTGGCCATCGAGCGCGACATGCGGATGCGCAGCTTCGGCATCAGGGTGGCGGTCGGCAAGGACGGCAGCGGCCAGATCAAGGCGCTGATGGACGGCGACACGATGCTGTTCGAGGAACCGCTCTATTGAGCGAGCCGGCTGCCGCACAGCTCCGGCGGCACTGGCTGTGGCGCCTTACGCCTCCACGGCCACGATCGCTTCGATCTCGACGGTGATGTTGTCCGGCAGCGAGCCGAAGCCGACCGCCGAACGGGCGTGACGCCCGCGCTCGCCGAAGACCTCGAGCAGGAGGTCGGAACAGCCGTTGATGACCTTGGGATGCGCTTCGAAGTCCGGCACGGCGTTGACCATGCCAAGCAGCTTGATGACGCGCCGCACCTTCGACAGGTCGCCGATGGCCGAATGGATCACGGCAAGCAGGTTGAGGCCTGTGAGGCGGGCGTCGTCATAGGCCTGATCGAGACCGATTTCGGCGCCGACCTTGCCCCTCCGGAGCATGCCGTCTGCCTGGCGCGGTCCCTGTCCAGACAGATAGAGGATGTTGTCTTCGCGCACGAACGGCACGTAGGTTGCGATGGGAGCGGGCGGCGGCGGCAGGGAGAGGCCCAGCGCCGCCAGTCGGTCGTATGGGGTCATTGGCTCGATGTCTGCTGTTCTGCGAGTTCAGCCTGGCGGATGCAGGCGACGCTGTGGCCTGGGCCGACCGTTTCGCGCGCCGGCACGGTCTCTGCGCAGGCGGCGACCGCGTGCAGGCAGCGAGTGCGGAACACGCAGCCGGACGGCGGGTTGAGCGGGCTCGGGATGTCTCCCTGCAGGATGACGCGCTCGCGCCGCACGGTGGGGTCCGGCACCGGGGCGGTCGCCAGCAGCGCGCGCGTATAGGGGTGGCGCGGGTTGGCGTAGACGGAGCGCGCCGGCCCCTGCTCCATGATCCGCCCGAGATAGAGCACGACGATCTCGTCGCACAGATACTCCACCACCGTCAGGTCGTGGGAGATGAAGATCATGGTCAGGCCGAGCTCGCGCTGCAGCTCCTGGATCAGGTTCAGCACCTGCGCCTGCACCGACACGTCGAGCGCCGAGACCGGCTCGTCGGCGATGATCAGCTCGGGTTCGACCGCGAGCGCCCGCGCGATGCCCACGCGCTGACGCTGGCCGCCGGAGAACTCGTTGGGGTAGCGCCGCCCGTGCTCGGGCGAAAGCCCCACGCGCGTCAACAATTCATCGATCCTCGCCTGGCGGGCAGCGCCCTTGGCCAGCCCGTGCGTGTCGATCGCCTCGCCGATGATGTCGCGCACGCGCATGCGCGGGTTGAGGCTGGAATAGGGGTCCTGGAAGATGATCTGCAGCCGCCGCCGATAGGCGCGCAGCGCCTTCTCGGACAGGCCGAAGAGGTCGACGCCGTCGAACACGGCCTGTCCGGAGGAAGGCTCCACCAGGCGAAGCAGGCAGCGTCCGGCGGTGGTCTTGCCCGAGCCGGATTCGCCGACGATGCCGACGATCTGGCCGCGCCGGACATCGAACGAGATGTCCTCGACCGCCTTGACCGGGCCGCTGCCGGTCGAGAACTGCTTGCTCAGGCCGCGCACCGACAGCAGGATTTCGGCGTCGCCGGCGGAGGTTTGTCGGGCGTCGGTCACAGGAGTTCGTGCCTCCAGCAGCGGGTCAGGTGTTCGGGCGACGCGTTCATGAGGTCGGGCGGGACCGTCTCGCAGCGCGCCTCCGCAAGCGGGCAGCGCGGGGCGTATGCGCAGCCCGAGGGCAGGGCGAGCACGCTCGGCACGCTGCCGGGGATCGGGTTGAGCATGCGCCGCGAGCCGTCGTCGGCGCGGTCGCGCTTCGGGTCCGGAATGCAGGCGAGCAGGCCCTTGGTGTAGGGGTGGCGCGGCCGCGCGAACAGGTCGCGCACCGGCGCCTGCTCGACGACGCGGCCGGCATACATGACCGCGACCTCGTGAGCGATCTCGGCGACGACGCCGAGATTGTGCGTCACGAACAGGATGCTCATGCCGATCTCGCGCTGCAGGCGCCGCATCAGGTCGAGGATCTGCGCCTGGATGGTCACGTCGAGCGCGGTCGTCGGCTCGTCGGCGATCAGCAGCGCCGGGTTGCAGGCGAGCGCCAGCGCGATCATCACGCGCTGGCGCATGCCGCCGGACATCTCGTGCGGATACTGGTCGAGGCGCTTCTCTGCGGCGGGGATCTCGACGAGTTCGAGCATCCGCTTGGCGCGGGCGCGCGCGTCGGTCCGGCCGATCGGCTCATGCAGGCGGATCATCTCCATGATCTGGTCGCCGACGGTGAAGAGCGGGTTCAGGCTCGTCATCGGCTCCTGGAAGATCATGGCGATCTCCTTGCCGCGGATCGCGCGCATCCGCTTGTCGCTTAGCGTGGCGAGATCGACGACGCTGCCGTCGCGCAGGCGGTAGAGCAGTCGCCCGCCGACGATGCGGCCCGGATGCGACAACAGCCGCATGACCGACAGGCTGGTGACCGACTTGCCGGATCCGGATTCGCCGACCACCGCAAGCGTCTCGCCGCGGCGGACGGTGAGCGTAACCCCGTCCACCGACTTCGCGGCCCGAGAACCCATGATGAAATGCGTGCGCAGGTCCTCGGCGCGCAGCACGACGTCGGCAGGAAGCGCCTCCGGCTGGCTGGCGGCTTTCAATGCGGAAACAGCCATGATCACAGGTCCTTGCGCAGGCGCGGATCGAGCAGATCGCGCAGCCCGTCGCCGACGAGCTGCAGCGACAGCACGGTGAGGATGATGGCGAGGCCCGGGAAGATCGTGACCCAGTCGGCCTGGCCGACATATTGGCGGCCGGACGCGATCATCGTGCCCCAGGTCGGGATTTCCGGGCTGACGCCGACGCCGAGGAAGGAGAGGCCGGCTTCGGCGAGCATCGCATAGGCGAAGATGAAGGTGGCCTGCACCAGGATCGGCGAGACGAGGTTGCGCAGCACGTGCCGCGTCATGATGCGCCAGGTCGGCACGCCGAGGGCGCGCGCGGCCTCGACATAGGGCAGTTCGCGGATCACCAGCGTCGAGGCGCGCACGATGCGGGCGAGGCGCGGGGCGTAGACGATGCCGAGCGCGATGATGACGGTGGCGAGCGACGGCCCAAGGGCAGCCACCAGCGCGATCGCCAGCAGGATGTCCGGAAACGCCATCATCGCGTCGATGATGCGCGAGACCACGCCGTCCGCCTTGCGGAAAAAGCCCGCGACGACGCCGAGCGTGATGCCGACGACGCCGGCCAGCGCAGTGGCCGCGGCGCCGACCACCAGCGACAGCTGGCCGGCATAGATGGTGCGGCTGAAGACGTCGTGGCCGAACTCGTCGGTGCCGAAGAACCAGGTCGCGCTCGGCGGCTTCAGCCGGTTGACGATCGACAGCTTGTTCGGCGCGTAGGGCGCGATCAGCGGCGCGAGCACGGCGAGCAGCGTGATCGTCGCGATGACGGCGAGCCCGATCGCCAGCGTGCGGCGCTGTAGGATGAGGGTGGAGATGCGCGGAGCGTCCACGCCGGCGGAGGAGGCAGCCATCAGTAACGCACCCGCGGATCGATCATGAGGTAGAGCATGTCGATGCCGAAATTGATGAGGACGTAGATCGCGGCGATGACGAGCAGGGCGCCCTGGATCACGGGATAGTCACGGCGCAGCACGGCCGAGACGACGAGATTGCCGACGCCGGGCAGGCTGAACACCGTTTCGGTGACGACGGCGCCGGAAACCAAAAGCGCTGCGGTCAAGCCCACGACGGTGAGCACCGGGATCAGCGCGTTCTTGAACGCGTGCTTCATGACGACGCGGAATTCGCCCATGCCCTTGGAACGGGCCGTGCGCACGTAGTCGTCGTTGAGCACGTCGAGCATCGAGGCGCGGGTGAAGCGGGTAATGAGCGCGGACGAGACGACGCCGAGCGCCGTTGCCGGCAGGACGAGGTGGCTCATGCGCGTCAGGAACGACGCGTCTGGCCCACCGTAGCCCGCGACCGGGAACCAGCCCAAGCGCACGGCGAAGACCTGGATCAGGATGAGGCCGAGCCAGAAGCTCGGGATGCTCGCGGCCAGCATGGTGAGCGTGGTGACCGACTGGTCGAACAGGCTGCCGCGCCGATAGGCCGACATGATGCCGACCGGCAGGGCGATGGCACTGGCGATCAGGATGGCGAACAGGGTGAGGAAGAAGGTCGGCTCGGCGCGGTCGAGCAGGGCGCTCGCCACCGGCATGTCGAGGAAGATCGAGTGGCCGAGGTCGCCGCGCGCCAGCTGGGCGAGGAAGTAGACATACTGAATGGGCAGCGGCTGGTCGAGGCCGAGGCGCACGCGCAGCGCCTCGACGTCGGCCGGTGTCGCATCCGGGCCGAGCATGACGGCTGCCGGATCGCCGGGCGCTACGCGCACGATGATGAAGACGATCGTGACGACCGTGAACATCACGGTGAGCATGCCGAGGAGGCGCTGCAGGACGTATCGTGTCATCGATCGGCTCCCGTTCGTCCCTCCGGCGCGGCCGTGGCCGCGCCGGAAAGACCTGGCTGTTACTTGGACAGGTAGGCGTTCCAGAAGTACGGCCAGGCCGAGGGCGTGAAGCCTCCGAGCTTGGGCGACTTGGCCGACAGGGCGTTGAAGTTGCCGACCTTGTAGAAGGGCGCCTCGTCATAGATCAGCTTCTGGATGTCCGACCAGATGGCGACGCGCCTTTCCGGATCCATCTCGGTGTTGAGCGCGACCACCAGCTTGTCCTTGGCCTCGCTCGCCCACCAGCCCGGATAGGACGAAGGCAGCGGAGCGATCAACGCAGGATCCGGCAGGAAGGGGCTGTGGGTGATGAAGATGTCCCACAGCGCAGGTTCCGCGCGGCGCTGCACCAGCGTCGCCCAGTCGACCACGTCGAGCTGCACCGCAAGCCCCGCCGCCTTGAGATATTCGGCCGCGACCTGCGCCATCTTGTAGTGGAACTCGTACTGCCGGCTGGTCAGGATGCGGATCGGCTTGCCGTCGTAGCCGGCTTCGGTCGCCAGTTCCTTGGCCTTGTCCGGGTTGCCCTGGTTATAGGGCTCGATGCCGGCGTCCGACCGCCACTGATAGCCTTCGGGATAGAGGGCGCCGTCGACGGCGAAGAAGTCAGGCTTGCCGAAGGCGGCGGCCAGCATGTCCTCCGAATTGAGTGCCGCCTGCACGGCCTTGCGCAGGCCGGGCTTGGTCATCATGCCTTCCTTGTTGTTCATGATGAACATCGGCCAGCCGAAGGACTTGAGAACCAGCGGCTCGGTCTTGGCCTGGCCGTTGAGGCGATCGAAGGCCTCGACGGGCAGCAGATCGGCATAGTCGTACTGGCCGGCAATGGCGCCCTCGACACGGGTGTTGGCGTCCGGAACCGGCACGAAGCGGATCTCGTCGAGATATTGCTTGCGCGCGCCGCCAAAGCCGTCCGGCTCGCCATCGCGCGACTTGTAGCCGTCGAAGCGTACGAGCTGGAGATACTGGTCGGGCTTGCGCTCCTTGATCATGTAGGGGCCGGTGCCGACATATTCGGACAGGGTTTCGCCGATCTTCTCGGACGGCAGGACGACGGCAGCGGAGTTGTTGAAGGCGAGCAGGGCCGTCAGCGGCGCGAAGGGCTGCTTCAGCGTGATGCGGACGGTGTAGTCGTCGACGGCCTCGAGCTTGTCGAGATTGGCGGCGACGAGCTTGCCGCGCGAGGCGACCTCCAGCCAGCGCTTCAGCGAGGCGACCACGTCCTCGGAGGTCATCGCCGAGCCGTCGTGGAAGACGATGCCCTGGCGTAGCTTGATGGTGTGCACCTTGCCGTCGGCGGAGACCTCCGGCAGGCCCTCGGCCAGCAGCGGCGTGACGTTCCAGTTCTTGTCGAACGTGTAGAGTGTCTCGAAGAAGTGCTGCGTGACCATGCCGAGCAGGTCGCCCGTCGCGGTCATCGGATCGAGCGTGGTCAGTTCGCCGATCGTCGCGACGTTGACGACGCCGCCTCGTTCCTGTGCAAATGCCTGTGTCGTTGCCAGCATGCTCGCGCCTGCCAGACCTGCGATAATCAGTTTCCTCAGCATGTTCGCCTCCCTTTATCCATTCGAAGTGCTGGTGAAGTATTCAGTTAGCCTTTGCCAGTGACGCGATGACGCGCTCCATCTGGTCGACCACGGCCTCGG
This sequence comes from Mesorhizobium sp. CC13, assembly GCF_039907765.1. Classification (NCBI taxonomy): domain Bacteria; kingdom Pseudomonadati; phylum Pseudomonadota; class Alphaproteobacteria; order Hyphomicrobiales; family Phyllobacteriaceae; genus Mesorhizobium; species Mesorhizobium sp. CC13. The sequence continues at coordinate 160,361 of NZ_JARDJI010000007.1, forward strand.
TGATGCGCTCGCCCTTGGCGGCTGTCGCGGTCGACGGATCGCCGACCACGCCGGTGCCCCCCGACATCTGGTGCATGGTGCGGAACAGCGCGCCGCGGGCGGCGCGGATCATGTCGGCGTTGGCCCAGTCGAAGGTCTCGACATAGGACATGTCGCCGATCAGCTCGCGGCGCACGCTGTCGGGCGCCGCCAGCAGCATCAGCGAGGTCTCGAACTCGCAGGCGTGGTTGACGCCGGCGAAGCCGCTTTCCCGGATCGCTTCGAGCTCTGGTGCCGCAAGGCGCCACCAGGTGAGCATGGCCATGCGGCAGTCGCGATGGCGCGAGCCGAAGGTTTCGAGCAGCACCTGTCCGATGGCCTGGTTGCCGCCGTGGCTGTTGAACAGGACGATGTTGGTGAAGCCGTGGCGCACCACGCTTTCCAGTATGTCGCCGACATAGGCGAGGAAGGTCTCGTGGCGGATGCTCAGCGTCCCGGCAAATTCCATATGGTGCTCGGAGCAGCAGACCTTGACCTGCGGCAGGATGAGAACCTGATCGCCCATCCGCGCCTCCAGCCGGTCGAGGAAATGGCCGCCGATGGCGACGTCGGTGTCGATCGCAAGGTGCGGCCCGTGCTGCTCGATGGCGGCGACGTTGAGCACGACCGGGATCGACCGATCCAATCCGGCGAACTCGTTTGTGGTGAGTTTTTCCCAGCGCATCTGCGTCTACCCTCAGGCGATGGTGCGTTCGGAGGTGCGGAAGCGCGCGAGCGCGGCCTCGTCGAGCTTGACGCCGAGGCCCGGGCCGTCGCTCGGAATGCGCACATGGGGCGGCTCGAAGGCGAGCGGGGTCTCCAGCAGATCGTGCGAGCGGATCATGCGGCCGAAGATGTCGCCCGGCCAGACGCAGCTCCTGGCCGCGGCCGACTGGTGCACGTACATCGCCTCGAGGATGCCGAGATCGACCTCGGAGCCATGCCAGCAATAGAGGCCGGCGGTCGCGGCGATGTGGTCGAGCGCCTGGAACTTGGCGAGGCCGCCGTTGAAGTTGAAGCCGTCCACCGCATTGTGGGCGAGCGCGTTGATGGCGTCGTGCGGGCGCTGGCCCTGGTAGATGTAGGGCAGGGAGACGTGCAGCACGATCGGGATGGAGGAGAAGCGGCGCAGCTCGGCGAAGTCGAGCAGCATCCAGCGCGGCAGCGGATCCTCGAGCAGCAGCACGTTGCCGACCGCCTCGAGCTCGCGGATGATGCGCCGCGCGTTGCCCGAATTCTCCCAGCGCTGGTTGGGGTCGAAGATCACCTTCATGCCCGGCGCATGCTGCTTGATCTCGGCGCACCAGCCGGCGACGTCGTCCTCGAGGTCGCACTTGAACTTGATGACCTTGTAGCCCTGTTCCTGGTACTTGCGCACCCAGGGGCCCACTTCCTCCATCGTGCGGTGGCTCGACCACGCGCTCACGGGCACGTGCTCGCGGACGGCGCCGCCGAGCAGGCAATGCATCGGCACGCCGAGCGACTTGGCATAGGCGTCCCAGATCGCGCATTCGAAACCGTCATATTCGCGGCACAGCGGCAGCGGCAGGTCCTGCAGGGTCAGGTCCATGATCGACTGGCCGAGCAGGTTGGCGCAGATCGCCTCGATGCGCGGCCATTCGTGGTCGCGATAGAACTCGCCGAGGCCAACGGTGCCGTCGGCAAGCGTCATGCGCAGGATGAGCTTGGGAAGCTCGTCGAACTGCATGCTCCAGGCGGCCTTGCCGCCGACGGGCAGCATGTGCAGCGGCTTGGCCAGGCTGTCGGAATTGATGACGCCCTTGTGGGCCGGCACGACGACCTCATCGAAGCGGAAGGAAACGATGGTCTTGTCGGTGACAGGCATGGTCGGCTTTCGGCTCGCTGTTGGAACGAAACCGAGAATGTAGTTTTACTACGATAATGTCAATCTTTGCGGAGTAAAATTTCACATAGAATTGAAAGCCGCGACGATACCGCCCCGGCTGATGCCGCGGAGAGACAAATTCGGTGCGGTGAGGGCAGGGGCGAGCGTCAGTCGCCGACGGGCTGGCTGTCGGTGCTGCCGTGCAGCGCCACCAGCGTCGAACGGGCGCGCCAGAGTTTCTTGCCGACGGTGTTGCGCCGGCGTGCGCCGATCAGCGTCGAAATGCAGTCGAGCACGAAGAGCTGCCCGTAGCGTCCGCGATTGGGCATGTAGAAGAACTTCTCTTCGTCGAAGGCAACCAGCGGCACGTTGATCGATGCCTGCTGGGCGAGGGGGCTGCCGGGATGTGTGACGGTGACCACCTTGGCGCCGAGCGACAGGGCGATCTGCGCGCTGTCGACGAGCGAGCGCGGCTTGCCGGTGACCGAGAAGATGAACAGCACGTCGTCGGCCTCGACCGTCGAGGCGATGATGCGCTGCTTGTAGGGGTCGGCGGTGGCCGACACGGCGATGTCGAGGCGGAACAGGCGGTTCTCGGCCTCGCGGGCGACGTTGGCGGAGCTGCCGCCGACGCCGAAGCAGAACGTGCGCCGCGCCGCATGGATCAGGTTGGCGGCCTGCTCGAGGGCCGCAGGGTCGCGCTGGGCGAAGGCGTTGGCCAGCGCCTGGCTGGTCGCGTCGTAGACGTGCTGGGCAACGTCCGGCCCGGTCTCGGCGGCCGATGTCCGTTCCGCCGCGATGTACATGCGGCCGATCGCATAGTCCTGCGCGAGCCTGATCTTGAAATCGGTGAAGCCGTCGCAGCCGATACGGCGGGCAAAGCGGATGATCGTCGGCTCGCTGACCTTGGCCTTCGCCGCAAGGTCCTTGATCGGCAGGCGCGTCGCGGCCTCGATGTCGTCGAGGATGACGTTGGCGATGGCGCGGTCCGCCGGATTCATCTCTCCGTTTTCGATGCGGAGCCGGTCGATGAGGCTGGTCTGGTTTGCCATGTGGCCTTCGCTGCCGAGTCTGGGTCGGCCGATCCTAGGTCATGTCGTCAGGAATCCAAGGGGCCCCTGTCTTCCGCGACACGGCACGCCGTACGGCCCCCGGATATCCACGCCCGCCATGGCGTCGCGACAAGGCTTGCAATAACATCCCGTCAAATGCGGCGGCTGCCGCGAGCGGAGGAAAGTGAGATGGACGAACCCGATCGTTGGCGCCAGATGTCGAGCGCGCCGAAGGACGGCAGCCGGATCCTGGTCACGGTGCGACCGGTCGAGCAGGGGCCGGCCGAGGTGGACGTGGCCTACTGGGCGCGGACCGACCAGTTCGGCAGCGAAGGCTGGCGCGCCGCCGATTCATATCCGGGCTGCGTCATCGGCTATGCCGAGCCGGAACTGAAGTGCTGGATGCCGCTGCCGCAAGCCAATCTGGGCAAGAACGCGGCCAAGGCCTTTGCGATGCCGCAGCCTTGGGAAGGCGACGAAATCGAGGTGGACGGGTCGGGCATCTGAGCCGGGGCGTGTGGCTACCCGAACAGGCCGGCTGGCGGAGGCTGGCTGAGATGGCTGGTGCGGATGATAGGAGTCGAACCTACACGCCTCTCGGCACTGGAACCTAAATCCAGGGCGTCTACCAGTTCCGCCACATCCGCATGCGACCGCAAATCCCATGTCGCCATCATTCTGTCAATCTCGCGGAGGAAATCGGCTTGGCCGGGAGAAATGGCGAAGATGGTTGAAAATTCGGCCCGCGTGTGACAAAAGGCCTGTCGAATATGACGGGACGCGAGAATCCGTCTCTGCTGGATGCGATAAGAAGTAGCAATAACAACAACTTATCGAAATCTTCGGAAGACGGCGGAACAGGTGGGCCGAAATAAGCGGTTCCGGGTTCCAATTTGCGGACTTGAAGCCACCCCCGGCAAACGAATTCGGGCAGGCTGAACGGCTGGATGCCGTCGCGCCGCGCCATACGTAGAACAAAGGTTTGATGATGCAGGTCACCGAAACGCTCAACTCCGGTCTCAAGCGCGAGATCAAGGTCACGGTCCCGGCCGGCGACATGGAAGCCCGCCTGGCCAAGCGGCTTTCGGATGCCAAGGACAAGGTCCGCATCAACGGCTTCCGTCCGGGCAAGGTGCCGCTTCAGCACCTGCGCAAGATGTACGGCAAGTCGTTCATGGCCGAGGTCGTCAACGAGATCCTGACCGACTCGACCCGCACGATCATCGCCGACCGCGGCGAGAAGGCTGCCATGCAGCCCGACGTCGTGATGACCGAAGACGAAAAGGAAGCCGAGAAGATTCTCGCCGGCGGCGCCGATTTCGAATTCTCGCTGAGCTACGAAGTCATCCCGGCGATCGAGATCAAGGAATTCTCCGACATCAAGGTTTCGCGTCCGGTCTACGACGTACCGGCTAGCGAGATCGACGAGCAGGTCAAGCGCATCGCCGAGTCGGCGCGCACCTTCGAGACGAAGGCAGGCAAGGCCGCCGAGGGCGACCGCGTCACCATCGACTATGTCGGCAAGATCGACGGCGTGGCCTTCGACGGCGGCACGGGCGGCGACCAGCCGCTGGTGCTCGGCTCGAAGGAATTCATCCCGGGCTTCGAGGACCAGCTGGTCGGCGCCAAGGCCGGCGACGAGACGCTCGTCACCGTCACCTTCCCGGAAAACTACCAGGCCGCGCACCTGGCCGGCAAGGAAGCCACCTTCGACGTCACCGTCAAGGAAGTGGCCGCTCCCGGCGCCCTCGAGATCAATGACGAGACGGCCAAGAACCTCGGCCTCGAGTCGCTCGACAAGCTGCGCGAGATCGTCCGCGGCCAGCTCGAGAACCAGTTCGGCGCCATGACGCGGCAGAAGGTGAAGCGCCAGCTGCTCGACCAGCTCGACGGCAATTACAAGTTCGAGGCGCCCTCGAAGCTGATCGAGGCCGAGTTCAACAACATCTGGGGCCAGGTCACCCGCGACCTGGAGCTCGCCGGCCGCACCTTCGCCGACGAAGAGACGACCGAAGAGGAAGCCCGCGCCGAATACCAGCGTCTGGCCGAGCGCCGCGTGCGCCTGGGCCTCGTGCTCGCCGAGATCGGCGAGAAGGCCGGCGTGACGGTTTCCGACGAGGAGCTGCAGCGCGGCCTGTTCGACACGGTTCGCCGCTACCCGGCCAGCCAGCAGCAGGAAGTTTTCGATTTCTACCGCAACAACCCGTCGGCGCTGGTCAACCTGCGCGCGCCGTTGTTCGAGGAGAAGGTGGTCGACCACCTGCTGTCGCAGATCTCCGTCACCGACAAGAAGGTGAGCAAGGAAGAGCTGCTGGCGGACGACGAGGACGAAGCTGCCGAGAAGCCGGCCAAGAAGGCCGCGGCGAAGAAGGCCGCCAAGGCCGAGGCCGCCGAGGGCGAAGAGCCGAAGAAGAAGGCTGCTCCGAAGAAGAAAGCCGCCAAGGAAGGCGACGCCGAGTAAGGCTGGGCCTCAAGGCAAGGTTTGAAAAGGCCGCCGGGAAACCGGCGGTCTTTTTGTTTGACGTCTTGCGATCCGCGACCGCGCATCGGTGTCAGATCAGTGCCAGGCCCTTCATGCTGGCAAACCCCTTACGCCCGATGATGATGTGATCGTGCACCGAAATGCCGAGCGGCTTGGCCGTGTCGATGATCGTCCTGGTCATGTCGATGTCGGCGCGTGACGGGGTCGGATCGCCCGAGGGATGGTTGTGGACGAGGATGATGGCCGTCGCCGACAGTTCCAGCGCCCGCTTGATGACCTCGCGCGGGTAGACCGGCGTGTGGTCGACCGTGCCGGTCTGCTGCACCTCGTCGGCGATCAGCGCGTTCTTCTTGTCGAGGAACAGGATGCGGAACTGCTCGCGCTCCTCGAAGGCCATCGACGCGCGGCAGTAGTCCAGCACCTGTGCCCAGGACGATAGCACCTCGCGGCCGCTGATCTCGCCGCGCGCCATGCGCTTCGCCGCCGCCGCGATGACCTTGAGGTCGAGCGCCACCGATGCGCCCACCCCCTTGACCTCCTGGAGCAGGCTCGCAGGCGCGCCGAGCACCTCCGCCAGCGTACCGAAGCGCGCCAGCAGTGCCTTTGCCACCGGCTTGGTGTCGGCGCGGGGGATCAACCGGAACAGCAGCAGTTCGAGCAACTCGTAGTCGGCGAGCGCGTCCTCTGCCCCAGAGAAACGCTCGCGCAGCCGTTCGCGATGGCCGAGATAGTGAGGCTTGTCAGGCGCAGGACCGCTTTTGACGGGCGGCACCGGCTGCTCGCCGAAGAACCCGCGCTCGTCGTGTTCGTTGCTGCCCATTCGCCGCCCCCGCCGGTCCGCAGCCGGCCGGGCGATCTTATGCGGGCAGGCCCGGGCGGTCGAGCCCCTTGGGCGACAACGTGAAGATCTCGCAGCCGGTGGCCGTGACGCCGACGGTGTGCTCGTACTGCGCCGACAGCGAGCGGTCGCGCGTCACGGCCGTCCAGCCGTCGGAAAGCACCTTCACATGCGGGCGGCCGAGATTGATCATCGGCTCGATCGTGAAGATCATGCCCTCGCGCATCTCGACGCCTTCGTTGACATTGCCGTAGTGCAGGATGTTCGGCGCGTCGTGGAACAGCGCGCCGACGCCGTGGCCGCAGAAGTCGCGCACGACCGAGCAGCGCTCGGCCTCGGCAAAGGTCTGGATCGCAGCACCGATCGCACCCGTCCGCGCGCCCGGCCGCACGGCCTCGATGCCGCGCATCAGGCACTCGTGCGTCACTTCGAGCAGCCGTTCGGCGGCGCGCTTGATCGTGCCTACCGGATACATGCGGCTCGAATCGCCATGCCAGCCGTCGAGGATGTAGGTGACGTCGATGTTGACGACGTCGCCTTCGCGCAGCGGCTTGTTGTCGGGGATGCCATGGCAGACGACGTGGTTGATCGAGGTGCAGCAGGATTTCGTGTAGCCGCGATAGTTGAGCGTGGCGGGCACCGCGCCGTGGTCCATGCCGAACTCGAAGACGAAGCGGTCGATCGCCTCGGTCGTCACGCCGGGTGCGACGCGGTCGGCCAGCTCGTCGAGGCATCGTGCCGTGAGTTGGCAGGCCTTGCGCATGCCTTCGAAGGCATCGGCTCCGTAGAGCCGGATCTGGCCCGTATTCCTGAGGGGCGCCGTTGCGGCGTCGAGATAGCTGACCATGGACTTCTGCCGGATAAGTTCGGATTGCTCGCAAAGGGCATGCGAGGCATCGCCGCAGATTTGGCACCGGACGCGTCCGGATTCAACCCGCAAAGGCGATGGCGCGCGCTTTTGCGGCGCCCGGCCGCCCAAAAAGGCGACGGTCAGCCGCCCTTGGCTGGCTGGACGAGCGGCTGCTCCGGGCGCGGGGCGGAGGGATCGGCCGATCTCAGGCTTTCGACATGGACCCAGCCGCGACGGCCCGCGGCCATCACCAGCGCCCAGTTGCCGTCGCGGGCGAAGATCCTGACGCCTTCGCCCTGCTTGACCGGGTAGAGCACGGGCGCGGCGATCTCCGGCCGCTGGCGAAGGTAGATGCGCGTGCTGGTGAACAGCATGCCGGGTTCGCCGCTCCTGGCGCGCTTGCTCTCGACCGAAGGGCGCGGCGCCGGCACTTGCGGACGCGGGGCGGGTGTCGGCGGCGCCTTCTGGATGTAAGCAGTCTTGATCTCGGCCGGGGGGCGAAGCGGCGTGCCAGGTTGGGACGGTGTGGGGGCTGGCGCAGGCTTCGAGGCAATTCGGTCGGCGCCTGGCCGCGGAGCCGCTGCCAGCTTCGGCTGCGCGGCCTTCGGCTGGACCTTGGCGTCGCGCTGCTCGACGTCCGCCTTCGGGCGCGCGACGCCGGGATTGGTCTGCGCGCCGACGCTTGCCTGCGGGCGCGGCACTTCCTTGCGGGGCGCGGCTTCGGTCCGGGGACGGCTGGCTACGCGGGCGGGGCGCTCGCCGAGGCCCGACTTGCTGGGCACTTCCTGCGTCATCGCCCAGCCGCCAGCCGCCATCGCGCCGAGCAGGAGCCATCTCAGTTTTGGAAGGGCGAATCCGGACATGCGGCGAGTCTGGACTTCAGAGCTTAAAGCCGCGTTGACGCAGATGACCTCATGGGCAGGGACGGTCAGGCCTTCTTGAGGAACTCGGTCTTCAGGACGAGACCCTTGACCTGCTTGGTGTTGCACTCGATCTCGCCTGCATTGCCAGTCAGGCGGATGTTCTTGACCAAGGTGCCGCGCTTGATGGTCTCGGAGGTGCCCTTGACCTTCAGGTCCTTGATCAACGTGACCGAATCCCCGTCGTTGAGTTGGGTACCGTTGCTGTCCTTGACGATGTCTTCGGCCATGATGTCCTTCGGTGGCTGGAGTGGAGAGCTTGGACTATGTCCTCGGAAGCGCGGCGTAAAGTGGCATTTGCGGTGCAAGTCAGGTCGTCGTGACCAGATGGGAGTATGGCCTCACGCCGAGCGACGTGCGCTGGCGGCCCTGAACAGAGGTCAAGACAAAGCCGCTGCTATTGCGTGTTTGCGCTCAGCAAGTCCTCGCCGATGGCAGCCTCAATCAAATGAATTGTCTGGAAAACCTGGTACGCCCAAGGGGAATCGAACCCCTGTTACCGCCGTGAAAGGGCGGTGTCCTAACCGCTAGACGATGGGCGCGCTCAGGTGAGGCGGTGTATAGTTGGGATGTTCGCGGCAGGCAACCCGTCTTTTTGCTGCGCCGCGAAATTTTTCGTCTTATCCCCTGCGGCCGCAGCGCCAGTTCCAGTCGCGCTCCGGGCCGACGTCGACGTGGACCGAATTGGTGCTGCAATAGGTGCCGACGCCGCCGCGGTCGGGCATCGAGCGGAGGAAGGTGGCGAGTTCCCATTTGCCCACGCCGGGCACCTGGATGTCGGCGGCCGCGCAGGCCATGTGCAGAGATTTCTTGGCGCCGCCCACCCGGCGGTTTCGCTCCGGATCGCGGAAGCCGGAGGTGACGATCATCTTGGTGCCGAATCGTTGCTCGACTGCCTTGAGCACGCGCACCAACGAGGGCTTGAGGCAGCTGACGTCGACATTGTCGTTCTGCTTGAGCAGCCCGTTCGGCGCCAGACGCGCCAGGCCAGCCGCAGAGGCGACCTCGTAGGACCCGTCGTCGTCGCCTTCGTTCAGGTCCACGTCGCTGTCGTCGTTGATGCCCGACTTGCGCTTGATCTCGAACAGGTCGGTGGTGCGGACGCCCGGCAGCGCCCAGTCCGAATCGCCGCCCGACGAGCCGCCGAGCGAGGCCATCGCCACCTGCTTCGAGTTGGCCTTCGTGGAGGCGAGGGTGATGATCGGCTTGGCCTTTTCCTCGGGCGCCTTCGGCGCGGCCGACTGAGCCGCGGCGGGGGTGGTCGCGATGAGCGGCTTTGTCTCTTCTTCCTTCGCCGGGACAGACTTTGCGGGCGAAGAGCTGAACAGCGACGCGAGGAAGCCCTTTTTCTTGGGCTGCTGCGGCGCCTCCGTGGCCGCGCCTGCGGCCAGGCCGTTGTCCTGCTGGGCCGAGGGCTTTTCAGGGTTGGCTTCCGCGACCTGCGTCGCTTCCGCTGCCTTCGACGGTTCCGCTTCGGTCGCGGTGGCGGCTTGCTGCGGCTGCTCCGCCTTTTCCAGCGCGGATGCCGCCGCCGATTCGGTGCCGGGCTTGTTGACGGGGACGTAGCCGACCTGATCGGGCAGCGCCGTGCCGCCTTCCGTATTCATCGCGAGATTGGTGTCCGCCTGCGCGGTTGCGGCAGCGGGCGATCCTGCAGCTTCGGGCGTGCCGGCAGCCTCAGTCGTTGCGGTCGCCGCCGACGAAGCATTCGCCACTTCGAGGCTCGGCTCGCCCGTGGAAGTGCACGAGGCGGCGGCAAGCGAAACCAGGACGGTCAGCGCAACGCCGTACCTCCAGTCCGCTGGTCGCAGTCGTCCTGACGTCAAGCCGGTCCCCTCTCAATGCAATGCAGCCAAAGAATACGCTTGGCGATGAAATCCAACGTCTACGCTACCGCGCTTCTGAACGAGAAACGCTGCCCGATCATCTGGCTGTGATCCCCCATTTTCGGGGCTAGGCGCCAAATGCGGCGAGATCATGATTGCCATGATTTCGCCCACCTTGTGGATCGCCGTCAACTCACCGCGGATTTCAAGGAGTTACACTCGAACCTTGACATAGGTGCCGGGAGCATCTTCTAGCACCCGTCCGCTTGTGCCGGGCTTGCGCGCCGAAACGCGCCTGTCGTCCTTGGCCTCGATCCAGCGTTGCCAGTGCGGCCACCACGATCCCGCCGTCTCGGTCGCGTGGCCCAGCCAGTCGTCGAAGTCGCCGGTCGGCTTGCCGCTGCTCCAGAACTGATATTTGTTGGCGGCGGGCGGATTGATGACGCCGGCGATGTGGCCGGAGCCGCCGACCACATAGTCGACGTCGCCGCCGAAATACTTGCAGCCGAGGAAGACCGAGCGGGCAGGGGCGATGTGGTCCTCGCGCGCGGCGAGGTTGTAGACGGGGATGGTGATGTCGGCGAGCGAGACCGTGCGCCCGGCCAGTTCCATCCTGCCTTGCGACAGGTTGTTGTCGAGGTAGCAGTTGCGCAGATAGAAGGAGTGGTTGGCTGCGGCCATCCGCGTCGAATCCGCGTTCCAGTACAGCAGGTCGAACGGCAGCGGCTCCTTGCCGCGCATGTAGTTGTTGACGACATAGGGCCAGATGAGGTCGCCCGACCTCAGCATGTTGAAGGCCGTCGCCATCTTGGTGCCGTCGAGATAGCCCTTGCCCTTCATGGCGCGCTCGAGGGCGGCGATCTGGTCCTCGTCGACGAACACCTTGAGGTCGCCGGCATAGGTGAAGTCGACCTGGGTGGTGAAGAAGGTGGCCGAGCGGATGCGGTGGTCGCCTTCCTGCGCGAGCAGCGCCAGCGCTGCGGCGAGCAGCGTGCCGCCGACGCAGTAGCCGATCGCATTGACTTCACGCTCGCCGGTCGCCTGCTCGACCATGTCGAGGCCGTATTGCAGGCCCTCGCGGATATACGCCTCCCAGTCCTTCAGCCCGTGGCGCTGGTCGGGGTTGATCCAGGAGATGACGAAGACCGTATGGCCTTGTTCCACGGCCCAGCGGATGAAGGACTTCTGCGGGTTGAGGTCGAGGATGTAGAACTTGTTGATCCATGGCGGGCAGATCAGCAGCGGCCGCTTCAGGACCTTGTCCGTGGTTGGCGCGTACTGGATGATCTCGGCGACGTCGCTGCGCCCGACCACCTTGCCGGGCGTCATGGCGACGTTCCTGCCGATCTCGAAGCCGGAATAGTCGGCCTGCCTGAGCTTCAGGTCGCCCTTGCCGGCCGCGATGTCCTCGGCGAACATCTTCATGCCGCGCACCAGGTTCTCGCCGTTGCTGGCGACCGTCTCGCGGAACAGTTCCGGATTGGTCAGGATGAAATTGGAGGGCGAAATCGCGTTGGTGACCTGCTTGACGTAGAAGCCGGCCTTGTGGCGCGTGTGCTCGTCCAGCCCGTCGGCATGCTCGACGAGGTCGCCGGCCCAGCGCGTGGTCACCAGGTAGGCCTGCTTGAGAAAATCGAAGAAGGCGTTGCGGCCCCATTCCGGATCGAGGAAGCGCTTGTCTGTCCGCTCGGGCTTGATCGCTTCCTCGACCTGTTCGCCGGACATGCGCTGGACCGAGTTGCCCCACACCTCGAGATAGCCGGCGAACAGGCGGGTCTGCGCCTCCAGTGCGCGCGAGGGGTCCGACAGCCAGTATTCGGTGAGCCTGGAAAAGGTCTTGACCATGTCGGTCATCGGCTCGGCCACGGTGTCGCGCAAGTCGCCCTTCTCGCGGGGTTCGACCCAGGCCGAGGCCGCCTTGCCGGCCTGCTCGATCATGCGGGCGATGTTGAGAGCGAAACGCTCGGGGTCCTTGACCAGATATTGCTCGATGGAGGAGGGGGAATCGCCGCTCGGCTTGTCCGAATCGTCTGCCTTCGCCATGGTCCTCGCAGGTCCTCCCAAAGGGCCTTTTATTGACATACTATCATGCGACGTCTTACCGGGTCCAACGCGCTCTATCGCGCCTGTCAGGGAAACATTATGACATATCGTGTTGGTCGGCATGTTTTTTTAGGCGCCCGCGTGACGCTCTTTGCGGCACTCTTCGCGACGCCGCTGCTGGCCAGCGGCTGCGCCAGCACGAGCACCGCCAATGGTACGGCCGCCCAGACCGGCGGACGCGGCGCGCAGGACACCGGCACCTATCCCAACCTCAACATTGCGCCCCAGGTGGCCGCGCCCCAGTTCACCGACGACCAGAAGGCCGCCAAGATGGCCGCGCTGCAGGCGGCACGGCGGCGCCAGGGCGGCGCGGGCGGTGCATCGTCCGATTCGGCGGCGATGACCACGCTTGCACGGAAGCACGGCGCCGACACGCTCAAGGCCATCGAAGGCAAGTGCGACCCTATCGACCCCGCCTGCAATTGAGTATATACGCGCACGCATCGCGCAGCCCCGTTCGCCTGGAACCGACATGGAAGAATTTCACAAGGTCCGCCGCCTTCCGCCCTATGTCTTCGAGCAGGTCAACCGTCTGAAGGCCAGCGCCCGTTCGCGCGGCGCCGACATCATCGACCTCGGCATGGGCAACCCCGACCTGCCGACGCCGCAGGCGATCGTGGACAAGCTGTGCGAAGTGGTCCGCGATCCGCGCACCCACCGTTATTCGTCGTCGCGCGGCATTCCCGGCCTGCGTCGCGCCCAGGCCAGCTATTACGCCCGCCGCTTCGGCGTGAAGCTGAACCCCGACACCCAGGTCGTCGCCACGCTCGGCTCCAAGGAAGGCTTCGCCAACATGGCGCAGGCGATCACGGCGCCCGGCGACGTGGTTCTATGCCCCGATCCGACCTATCCCATCCACGCCTTCGGCTTCATCATGTCGGGCGGCGTCATCCGCTCGCTACAGGCCAAGCCGGATGACGGCTTCATCCCGGCGCTCGAGCGCGGCGTGCGCCACTCGATCCCCAAGCCGCTGGCGCTGATCCTCAACTATCCGTCCAATCCGACGGCGCATGTGGCGAGCCTCGACTTCTACAAGGACGTCGTCGCCTTCGCCAAGAAGAACGACATCATCATCCTGTCGGATCTCGCCTATTCCGAGATCTATTTCGACGGCAACCCGCCGCCTTCGGTGCTCGAGGTGCCTGGCGCCATCGACGTCACCGTCGAGTTCACTTCGATGTCGAAGACCTTCTCGATGCCGGGCTGGCGCATGGGCTTTGCCGTGGGCAACGAGCGGCTGATCGCAGCGCTGACGCGGGTGAAGTCCTATCTCGACTATGGCGCGTTCACGCCCATCCAGGTGGCGGCGACCGCAGCGCTGAACGGCGACGGTTCCGACATCGCCGAGGTGCGCGAGGTCTATCACAAACGCCGCGACGTGATGGTCGATTCCTTCGCGCGCGCCGGCTGGGAGATTCCCGCGCCGGCGGCGACGATGTTTGCCTGGGCGCCGATCCCCAAGCAGTTCAAGCATCTCGGCTCGCTCGAATTTTCGAAGCTCCTGATCGAGCACGCCGACGTGGCGGTCGCTCCCGGCGTCGGGTTCGGCGAGCACGGCGACGACTTCGTGCGTCTTGCGCTGGTCGAGAACGAGCACCGCATCCGGCAGGCGGCCCGCAACATCAAGCGCTTCCTGTCGACGACCGCCAAGCATCCCAACAATGTGGTGCCGCTCGCAGCCCATCGCTGAGCGCGCCGCAGCCCAATCCAGAACTACCGAGTGAAGAGGCGCCGCCGACCATGGCTGAAGCATTGCGTATTGGAATTGCCGGTCTCGGCACGGTCGGTGCTTCGGTGGCGCGCGTGCTGCGCGACAAGGCGGCGGAACTCACCCGCCAGTGCGGCCGCGACATCGTCGTCACCGCCGTTTCCGCCCGCGACCGCTCGCGCGACCGCGGTGTCGACCTCGGCGGCGCGCAGTGGTTCGACGATCCGATCGAACTGGCGGAGAAGGCCGACATCGACGTCTTCGTCGAACTGATCGGCGGCGACGAGGGCGCTGCCCGCTCCTGCGTGCGCGCCGCGCTCGATGCCGGCCGCCACGTGGTGACTGCCAACAAGGCACTACTCGCCAAGCACGGCGTGGCACTTGCCGACATCGCCGAGAAGAAGGGCGTGCTGCTCAACTACGAAGCGGCGGTGGCCGGCGGCATTCCGGTCATCAAGACCATGCGCGAGGCCATGGCCGGCAACACGGTTTCCCGCGTGTTCGGCATCCTCAACGGCACCTGCAACTATATCCTGACGCGCATGGAAGCCGAGGGACTGACCTTCGAGGCGTGCCTCAAGGACGCACAGCGGCTGGGCTATGCCGAGGCCGACCCGACCTTCGACATCGAGGGCAACGACACCGCGCACAAGCTGGCGATCCTGACCAGCCTGGCCTTTGGCACGAAGATCGCCGCCGACGACATCTATCTCGAGGGCATCTCGAACATCACCCAGGCCGACATCCGTGCGGCGGGCGAGCTTGGCTACCGCATCAAGCTGCTCGGCGTCGCCCAGCGCACCGAGACCGGCATCGAGCAGCGCGTCCACCCGACCATGGTGCCGACGGCGTCCGTGATCGCACAGGTGCATGGCGTCACCAACGCCGTCGCCATCGAGACCGACATTCTGGGCGAACTGCTGCTTTCCGGCCCCGGTGCCGGCGGCAACGCCACGGCCTCGGCCGTCGTCGGCGACATTGCCGACATCGCCAAGAGCCGTCCCGGATTCCAGCACGGTCCTGTCTTCGGCCGTCCGGCCAAGGAACTGAGGCCCTACAAGAAGGCGCAGATGCGCAGCCATGCCGGCGGCTACTTCATCCGCCTGACCGTCCACGACCGCATCGGCGTGTTCGCGGCCATCGCCAAGCGCATGGCCGACAGCGACATCTCGCTGGAATCGATCGTCCAGCACGCCGACGGCAAGGACGGAGCCGGCCAGAAGACGGTGATCCTCGTCACCCACGAGACGACGGAAGCTGCCGTGCGCAAGGCCGTCGACGGGGTCACCAAGGACGGCCATTTGACCGACAAGCCGCAGGTCATCCGCATCGAGCGGGCCGGCTAGGCCCGCAGGCCATATACCGGCGATGCGGGGGCGCTGGCCCGGCCACGCGCCAGCATTCCCTTTCAATCGATTGATATTGTTTCGCTTTCGATTAAGGGGGTGACAGGTCTTGCCGTTGTCACAAGTGTTTGACAATAAGGGCCGGCCCGTTTCGGGCACCCCGAATTCATCGACTGCAGGACCCTGATATGGCGAAAAGCGTTGTTGCCGGTCTCGACCGGATCCTCACCATGGAACTCGTGCGCGTGACCGAGCGCGCTGCTGTGGCGGCAGCAAGGCTGCGCGGACGCGGCGACGAGAAGGCCGCGGACCAGGTTGCCGTCGACGCCATGCGCCAGGAACTCAACCGTCTCGCCATCAACGGCACCGTGGTGATCGGCGAGGGCGAGCGCGACGAGGCGCCGATGCTCTATATCGGCGAGGAAGTCGGCGCCGGCGGCCCCGAGGTCGACATCGCGCTCGACCCGCTGGAAGGCACGACCATCTGCGCCAAGAACCTGCCCAATGCGCTGGCCGTCATCGCCATCGCCGAAAAGGGCAGCCTTTTGTTCGCGCCCGACGTCTACATGGACAAGATCGCAGTCGGCCCCGGCTATCCGGACGGCGTGATCGACATCGATGCCTCGCCGGCGGAGAACATCGCCAACCTCGCCAAGGCCAAGGGCGTGCCGGTGTCCGAAATCACCGCCTGCATCCTCGACCGCCCGCGCCACGCCAAGCTGATCGACGCGGTGCGTACGACGGGCGCTGCCATCCGCCTCATCGGCGACGGCGACGTGGCCGGCGTTATCCACACGACCGATCCGGAAGAGACGGGCATCGACATCTATCTCGGCACCGGCGGGGCGCCGGAGGGCGTTCTGGCTGCGGCGGCACTGCGCTGCACCGGCGGCCAGATGCAGGGCCGCCTCATCCTCGACACGCCCGAGAAGGTCGAACGCGCCGCCAAGATGGGCATTGCCGATCCCAAGAAGGTCTATCGCATCGAGGAGATGGCGCGCGGCGACGTGCTGTTCGCCGCGACCGGCGTGACCGACGGCAACCTGCTCGCCGGCGTCAAGTTCGGCCGCGATGCGATCACCACGCACACCATCGTGCTGCGCTCGTCGTCCAAGACGGTGCGCGAGATCAAGGCGCGTCACCAGGATATCGAAAAATTCTGATTACGCGCCCGCTGCGGTCGCCTATGGTCGGCCCGAGGCGGGTGGACCAGCACTGAATGGCGACTGAAAAGCGTAATTTCCTTGGCGTGAGGCGTTCGGCCACCGGTGTCTCATGGCAGCACCGGCTGACCGAACGCCAGGACATGATGGCGCTCGCGATCGCGCAAGGCCACGGCGTTCCCGACATCGTGGCGCGGGTGCTGGCCGGCCGTGGCGTGCCGTCCGAGGAGGCCGAGCGCTTCCTCGATCCGACCATCCGGGAACTTTTGCCCGACCCGGCGTCCCTGACCGACATGGACAAGGCGGCCGAGCGGATCGCCAACGCCGTCATCCGCGGCGAGAGGGTCGCGATCTTCGGCGACTACGACGTCGACGGCGCCTGCTCGTCGGCGCTGATGAAGCGCTTCCTCGGCCATTTCGGCATCCAGTCCGAGATCTACATCCCCGACCGGATTTTCGAGGGCTACGGGCCGAACCCCGATGCCATGCGCGAGCTGGTGGGGCGCGGTGCGAGCCTGATCGTCACCGTCGACTGCGGCACCAACAGCGCAGCCTCAATCGATGCGGCCAACGAAGCCGGCGCCGACGTCGTCGTGCTCGACCACCACCAGGTCGGCGGGCCATTGCCAAATGCGGTAGCCGTGGTCAATCCGAACCGCGACGACGATCTTTCCGGGCAGGGCCATCTCTGCGCCGCCGGCGTGACTTTTCTCGCGCTGGTGCACACCGCCAAGGTGTTACGCGAGAAGCTGCCCGATGCCCCGCGTCCGGATCTGCTCAAGCTGCTCGACCTCACGGCTCTTGCGACGGTCGCCGATGTGGTGCCGCTCGTCGGCGTCAACCGCGCCTTCGTGGTGAAGGGGCTGCAGGCGATGCGGCAGCAGAACAATCCCGGGCTGACCGCACTTGCCCGCGTCGCCCGCATCGGCGAGCCGCTCAACGCCTTCCACCTGTCCTTCCTGCTCGGCCCGCGCATCAATGCCGGCGGGCGCATCGGCGATGCCGCGCTCGGCAGCAGGCTTTTGGCGACCGACGATCCGGTCGAGGCCGGCTCGATCGCGGAGACGCTCGACCGCCTGAACCAGGAGCGGCAGGCGATGGAAACCGAGATGCTGGCCCAGGCGCGCGCCGAGGCCGACGCCGAGATCGGCGCCGGCCCGGGGCCGGCCGTCCTGGTCACCGCCAATACCAGCTGGCATCCCGGCATCGTCGGGCTTCTGGCTTCGAGGCTGAAGGACCACGCCCGGCGCCCGGTGTTCGCCGTCGCCTTCAATGGTTCGGGCACCGGCACCGGCTCCGGCCGCTCGGTCTCGGGCTTCGACCTCGGCAAGCTGGTGCGCGAGGCGGTCGAGGCCGGATTGCTGGTCAAGGGCGGCGGGCACGCCATGGCCGCCGGCATCACGGTCCAGAAGGAGAAGCTCGGCGAACTGCGCGCCTTCTTTGAAGCGCGTGCCGCGGCCGACGTGTTTCGCCTGCAGGATGAAGAAAGCCTCTTGATCGACGGCGCGCTTGCGGCGGAAGGCGCGACGCTGGCGCTGATCGACGCACTGGAGAAGGCCGGGCCGTTCGGGGCAGGGCACGTGGCGCCCGTTTTCGTGCTGCCGCGCCACAAGCTTGCCGATGTCCGCGTCATCGGCACCGGGCACCTCAGGGCCGATCTGAGGTCGGAGAGCGGCGGCCGCATCCAAGGCATGGCGTTCCGCTCCGCCGAAACGCCGCTCGGCGATTTCCTGGCCCGGAATGCCGGCCGGACGATCCACGTCGCCGGCACGCTTGCCGTCAATCATTGGAACGGCAATCGCACCGTGCAGTTGCGGATCATGGATGCGGCGCAGGCCGGTCCGTAGAGCAATTCCAGGAAAAGTGGGCAGCGGTTTCCGGCCGGAATCCGCAAAAACAAAGAGATGGAGCGTTTCCGCGATTCGAAGAAAGGCGGAAATGCTGTAGGCTAAGTCAGTACCGCCTGCAGCCTGACGATCTCGGCCATCTGGGCCTTCGTCGCTTCGTAGCCGATGCGGATGGCCTCGTCGGCGCGGTGGAAATCTGACAGGCCGATATGGCCGAGCTTGGGCTGCAGCGACAGGTCCGGCGGGTCGCCGGCGAGGCGGGCACGCGAAATGCGATCCTGGATGATGTTGAAGGCTTCGACCACAACGCCGGTGATGCCGAGCCTTGCTTCGCGTTCGCTGACATAGTCGCTTTGCGGGCCCTCGGCCGCCATTTCGCCGGCGCTGTGCTTGACCACGGCAGCGCGGCCGAAGAGGTCGTAGTGCAGGTTGACCGCCACCACCAGCGGCTGTTCGTGAGCGCGGCAGACCGAGACCGGCACCGGATTGACCAGCGCGCCGTCGACGAGGGTGCGGCCGTTGCAGGTGACCGGCTCGAACACGCCGGGAAGCGCATAGGAGGCCCGGATCGCCTTGATGAGCGAGCCGCTCGACAGCCAGATCTCGTGGCCGGTGCGGATTTCCGCGGCGACGCAGACGAACGGCTTGGGGAGGTCCTGGAAGGTCAGGCCGTTCATGTGCTGCTGCATGCGGGCATCGAGCTTCATGCCGCCGAACAGGCCGTTGCCGACGAGCTGCAGGTCGAACAGGCCGAAGATGCGGCGCTTGGTCAGGCTGCGGGCGAATTCCTCGAGCTGGTCGAGCTTGCCGGCGAGATAGCAGCCGCCGACCAGCGCGCCGATGGAGGTGCCGGCGATCATGTCGATGCGGACGCCTGCCTCATCGAGTGCCCTGAGCACGCCGATATGCGCCCAGCCGCGGGCGGCGCCGCCGCCAAGCGCGAGGGCCACGCCGGTGTCCTTCGGTTTTACTGGATCGTTGCCGCCGGTCCCGGATGAAAAGCCATTGGCTTCCCGGACGTTGTGGCGCGCGTAGAATGATGCCCATTCGAGCATCGCAATCTCCCTTGTCCCGCAAGCAGATTACACCCGGCCCGTATTAAAATCGTGAATCTTTGTGCCGCCGGATCGGCAGCCGGTTCACTATTTCTTGCGGTAGGTGTCTTCCGCGTTGAACAGGGGGGCGCTGCCGTCTGCACTGAGGGTTGCGACGCCGTTCTGTTGCCCCACCGTCCGGTAGAAGCAGGAACGCCTGCCGGTGTGACAAGTTGCATCGTGGCCGGTCACGTTTACGCGCAGCCAGATCGCATCCTGGTCGCAGTCGGTGCGCATTTCCACCACGTGCTGGAAATTGCCCGAGCTCTCGCCCTTCTTCCAGAGCGCGTTGCGCGAGCGCGACCAGTAGTGGGCGATGCCGGTCTCGATCGTCAGCGCCAGCGCCTCCGCGTTCATGTGGGCGACCATCAGCAGCATGCCGTCGGCCGCGTCGGTCACCACTGCGGTGACGAGGCCGTTGGCGTCGAAGCGGGGGGTGCAGGCTTCACCCTCCTCGAGTGCGCGCTTGTCGCTGGAAGCCTGCGGAAATGTCAAAGCGGCCATCGCCGGATCCTGAAAGTTCGGGAGCCGGCGAACGGATCAGATGCCGTTGCCGCCAGCTCGCACCATTGTCACGAACCGGACCTGTTCTTCGGGGCTGTCCCGGAAAACGCCGGTGAAGGTGGAGGTCAGGGTGGTCGAACCCTGCTTGCGGATGCCGCGCATGGCCATGCACATGTGCTCGGCCTCGATCATCACGGCGACGCCGCGCGGATTTAGCACGTCCTGGATGACCCCGGCAATCTGCGCCGTCATCGCCTCCTGCGTCTGCAGGCGGTGGGCGAAGATGTCGACGACGCGGGCGATCTTGGACAGGCCGACCACCTTGCCGTCCGGCAGGTAGCCGACATGCGCCTTGCCGATGATCGGCACCATGTGGTGCTCGCAATGCGAATGGAATTTTATGTCGCGGACGATGACGAGGTCGTCGTAGCCGGCCACTTCCTCGAAGGTGCGCCCAAGCTCGTCCGCCGGGCACATGTCGTAGCCGTTGAACATCTCGCGAAAGGCCTTGGTGACACGCTTGGGCGTATCGATCAGGCCCTCGCGGCTGGGGTTGTCGCCCGTCCAGCGCAACAGCACCTTGACCGCCGCCTCGACCTCCGCTTCGGTCGGCCGGTCGGTCGCAGGCTTTTCCATGTAGGCTGATTGCGGCATCAGCTTCTTGATCACGGCATCCATCTCAGGCGTCTCCAGTAGTCCCTGTCGGAGCAGGGACGAGTTGAACGGACACAGCCACTTCAGGAACAACCGGGATGGTGCCGTACCCAAAGCTGCGCATTTCGCCCTGTCTCCCGATGCCTCTTCGGCCGCCTTGCCGGGAGGCGAGCACCGCCATTATATATGGGCGGACACCACGATTGAAAGATGCGACAGCGACAAGAGATGGTCGTAACACGCATTCAGAGTGAAAAAAGTTGATCGACGATATCTACAACACGAAAATCCTTGGCTTCGCCGGCAATATCGGCCGGCTCGGCCGGCTGGAGCATCCCGACGCGACGGCCACGGCCCATTCCAAGCTCTGCGGCTCGACCGTGACCATCGATCTGTCGATGCGGGACGGCGTCGTCACCGACTTCGCCCATGTGGTGAAGGCCTGCGCGCTCGGGCAGGCGTCCTCGTCGATCATGGCCGAACATGTGGTCGGCGCCACCGCCGGCGAGCTGCGCGAGGTGCGCGATACCATGCTGCGCATGCTCAAGGAGAACGGCGCGCCGCCGGAAGGCCGCTTCGCCGACCTGAAGTATCTCGAGCCGGTTCGCGACTACAAGGCGCGGCATACCTCGACCATGCTGACATTCGAGGCGGTCGTCGATGCCATCGGCCAGATCGAGCGCAAGCGGGCCGAGGCGGCCGCCTAGTAGGTATCCAGGTAGCGTCGGCTTTCGACGAACTCCGACCGGATCCAGTCGGCAAAGGCCTGCGCCGGTTCGGACAGCTTGCCGAGATCCTTGGCGACGAGCCAGTAGGCACCGCAGACGACGTTGGTCTCGAACGGCTTGACCAGCGCGCCCGAAGCCAGTTCGTCCCGCACCAGCAGCAGATCGCCCAGCGCCACGCCGTGTCCCAGCAGCGCGGCCTGCTTGGCCAGCGCGGCGTCGGCGAGCAGGGGGCCGCGATCGGGCACCGCATCCCGCCCAATGCCCGCCGCCTCGAACCAGCGCGCCCAGCCTTGCCGGTTCTCTTCGTGCAGCAGCGTGTAGCGGGCAAGATCGGCAGGGCTGTCGAGCGGCGGGCCGGATTTCAGCAAGGAAGGCGACAGGACCGGGGAATCGATGACCGGACCGAGATGTTCGGCGTCGCTGCGCGGCCATGACGTATCCCGCGCGCTGAAGCGCAGCGCCAGTTCCGCCTGGCCGCTGCGGAATTCGACGAGGCGCGGGTCGACATCGAGCGAGACGTCGATGTCCGGCCGCAGGTCCCGGAAACGGTTGAGGCGCGGCACCAGCCAACTGGCGCCGAGCGACGGTTCGGCGCTGACGGTGACCACTGCCTGTTCCGGCCGCGCGATCAGCTCGCCGAGCCTCTGGTCGATGTCGTCGAAGCTCTTGACCAGCTGGCGCAGCAGCTTGTGTCCCGCGTCCGTCAGTTCGACACGGCGATGGTGGCGCACGAACAGCGGCTGGTTGAGGAATACCTCGAGCTCCCGGATCTGCCGGCTGATGGCGGCCTGGGTGACGAACAGCTCTTCGGCCGCGCGGCTGAAGCTGAGATGCCGGCCGGCGGCCTCGAAGCTCCTCAGCGCCGTCAGGGGAAGGCGTCCGCGCTTCATTTGCATAATCTCAAGTTATCCAACCCGGACGTTATACTCGTTTGAAGCGAACGGCTAGTGGCGGTCAAATCCTGCCGGAAAAGGAGTCAGGACCATGCCGACGCTGCTCGATACCTATGCGGACCTGTTCCGTATCGCGACGTTCCAGGCTGAACATTCAGCACGCGCCAACGGTCGCTGCGGCGCCGGCCGGCGACAACTTGAGACCCCGCAGCATCGGTGCCCCCACCGACCGGCGAAACTTAGCTGGCTTGCGTGACACGGCGCCGCAGCGGCGCGGTCATATGCGCCGGACATTGCGTCTGCATGTCGGAATTGACATCTATGATGGATGAACGATCCGGAGCGGCGCGGGCGATGAGCCACGGCCACGACCATAGCCGTGCAAGACTGGCCGCGCGGGGCCGCAACTGGCCCGGGCCCTGGCGCAGGACGCCGGGGCGCGTGCTCGGCACATCGCTGGTACGGCTCTACCAGCTCACGCTGTCTGGATTCATCGGCAACTCCTGCCGGCACATGCCCACCTGTTCGGAATATGCCCACGAGGCCATCGCACGTCACGGCCTGTGGGCGGGCGGCTGGATGGGCCTGTTCCGCGTACTGCGCTGCGGTCCGTGGGGCACCCACGGCATCGACCGCGTCCCGGAGCAGCTTGCCGGCCGCTATCGCTGGTTTGCTCCATGGCGCTACTGGCACATCGGCAAATCACCGCGATAGGCCGCTTTCGCTGCACCGAAGCGCTTTACGGCGCAAAAATCTCCCCCTAAAAGATCGCGTCGCCGGACGCCTCCGGCATTTTCACCACCCGCGCTCGTTTGCGGGACTGGATAGGAGAAGAATTTTGCTGAATTCCGTTTCCCTGACATTTCCCGATGGTTCCGTCCGCGAATATGACGCGGCGCTGACCGGTGCCGGCCTGGCCGAGTCGATCTCGAAGTCGCTTGCCAAGAAGGCCGTGGCCTACGCCATCGACGGCACGTTGCGCGATCTCTCCGACCCGCTCGGCAAGTCCGGCAAGGTCGAGATTGTCACCCGCGACGACCAGCGCGCGCTCGAACTCATCCGCCACGATGCCGCCCACGTGCTGGCAGAGGCTGTGCAGGAGCTGTGGCCGGGAACCCAGGTCACCATCGGCCCCGTCATCGACAACGGCTTCTACTACGACTTCGCCCGCAACGAGCCCTTCACGCCCGAGGATTTCCCCGCGATCGAAAAGAAGATGCGGGAGATCATCGCGCGCAACAGGCCGTTTACCAAGGAGGTCTGGTCGCGTGACAAGGCCAAGCAGGTGTTCCGCGACAAGGGCGAGGCCTACAAGCTCGAGCTGATCGACGCGATCCCCGAGGACCAGGACCTCAAGATCTACGCCCAGGGCGAGTGGTTCGACCTTTGCCGCGGCCCGCACATGGCTTCGACCGGCCAGATCGGCAGCGCCTTCAAGCTGATGAAGGTCGCAGGCGCCTACTGGCGCGGCGATTCCAACAACCCGATGCTGACGCGCATCTATGGCACGGCATGGGCCGACCAGACGCAGCTCGACGGCTACCTCCACATGCTGGAAGAGGCCGAGAAGCGCGACCACCGCAAGCTCGGTCGCGAAATGGACCTGTTCCATTTCCAGGAAGAGGGCCCCGGCGTCGTCTTCTGGCATGCCAAGGGCTGGAAGATGTTCCAGAACCTCGTCGGCTACATGCGCCGCCGCCTCGATACCCAGGGCTACCAGGAGGTCAACGCTCCGCAGGTGCTCGACAAGAGCCTGTGGGAGACGTCGGGCCACTGGGGCTGGTATCGCGATGCCATGTTCAAGGTGACCGTTGCCGGTGACGATACCGACGACGACCGCGTCTTCGCGTTGAAACCGATGAACTGCCCGGGCCACGTGCAGATCTTCAAGCATGGCTTGAAGTCGTACCGCGATCTTCCGGTAAAGCTTGCCGAATTCGGCAACGTCCATCGCTACGAACCGTCGGGCGCGTTGCACGGACTGATGCGCGTGCGCGGCTTCACCCAGGACGACGCGCACATCTTCTGCACCGAAGAACAGCTCGCCGCCGAATGCCTGCGCATCAACGACCTGATCCTGTCGACCTATGCCGATTTCGGATTCGACGAGATTTCGGTGAAGCTGTCGACGCGTCCGGACAAGCGTGTCGGCTCGGACGAAGCCTGGGATCATGCCGAAGAGATCATGAGCAATGTGCTCAAGACCATCGAGGCGCAGTCGGGCGGCAAGATCAAGACGTCGATCAATCCGGGCGAGGGCGCCTTCTACGGCCCCAAGTTCGAATATGTGCTGAAGGACGCCATCGGCCGCGAATGGCAGTGCGGCACGACCCAGGTCGACTTCAACCTGCCGGAGCGCTTCGGCGCCTTCTACATCGGCTCGGACTCCGAGAAGAAGCAGCCGGTGATGATCCATCGCGCCATCTGCGGCTCGATGGAGCGTTTCCTCGGCATCCTGATCGAGAACTATTCGGGCCATTTCCCGCTGTGGTTCGCGCCGCAGCAGGTGGTGGTGGCGACGATCACCTCGGACGCCGACGACTATGCCCGCGAGGTCGTGGCGAAGCTGAAGGCCGCCGGCCTCTCGGCCGAGGCCGACCTGCGCAACGAGAAGATCAACTACAAGGTCCGCGAGCATTCGCTGGCCAAGGTTCCGGTGATCCTCGTCTGCGGCAAGCGCGAGGCGGAGGAGGCGACCGTCAACGTCCGCCGCCTTGGCTCGCGCGACCAGGTGTCCATGGGCCTCGACGAGGCGATCGCATCGCTGCGCGACGAGGCGAGGACGCCGGACCGGCGCCGCGCCGCGCAGGGCTGAGGGGCTGAGCGCACAAGGATGTGAAAAAGGGGCGGCAGTGATGCCGCCCCTTTTTGCTTGGGTTCAAGAAGAAGGCGCAGAAGACCGATCGCGTGCTTCAGTCTGCCTGCCGCCGACACGTTTCCACGAGTGCCGGTTGCGGAGCGAGCCACCTGCAGACGTTGTGCGTCCAGGCTACGGCTACCCGTCAGAACGTCTTGTTGAACCGCAATTTTCCGCCCCACGACTCGAAGTCGTTGTCGCCGAGCCCATCGTAGAAAGCCGAGGCCGAAACGGAGCCGGCGCCACCCGACAGGGAGAAGCCGACCTCGCTCCGTCCGCGCAGGCCGGTGTCGGCAAGTCCGGGCGACGACGTGGCCGAGGTGCCGGTGTTCTTCTGCTCGAACGTCCACACACCTTCGAGCGAGACGAACGGCTGGAAGGCCGTGCCGTTGTCGAGTTCCGTCTGGTAGCTGATCCTCGGCCCGAACTCGAACGTGCCTGTCGCGATCTCGACCTCCGGAATCGGCAGGCCGAGGCCGTCGGTGTAGGCGTCGGTCTTCTCCTCGAAGTAGGTGAGGCGAGCCGTAGGCGCGATGCGCCAGCGGTCGATGTCGTACTGACCGATCAATGCCGCCGAGACCAGCCAGCGTGTTCCGTCGAGCTGATCGGAATAGGTCCCCAGCGGCGAGGCGGTGTTGGAGGATTGCCCCCATGCCGCCCGTGCGTCCAAGAACAGCCCGTCAGTCAGCCTCGCCGTGAGGTATGGGCCGACCAGGTAGCCGGTTCCCTCGATCGTCGCGTCCCCATTGCCCTCCATCTCTGTCCAGTCGAGCTGGACGCCGAGACCGACGAGAACACGCGGTCCGACGAGATAGTCCGCGCCGCCGTGCAATATGCCGAAACGGCCATCGCCGCCCGGGGCATTGAAGCGGGCGAGCTTCCCCTCGATCCATAGGTCGAACGGTGTCGCGAGGGGCTCGGTGGCGACTTCGTCCACGGCGTCGACGCCCGGCGCGCCGAATGGCGGTCGGTTGTCGCTACCGCCGGTGGCTTGATCCGCATATGGGATAGGCGGGACGCCGCCTGAGGTATCATCCGCCGCAGTATTTTCTGACCCGGCCGCGGGTTCGGCCTGCGCCCGGCCCAGGCTGTAGGCGAAGGAAGCTTGATCGCCGGTGAAGCGCATGGCGATCGGCAGTTGCCCGGGAACGGTCAAGCCGAAGCCGGCGACGCCGGCGGAGCTCGAATAGCTACCCGTCAGCCGCTCGAGTCGCCGGGCAGAATCCGGTTGGTTGGCGACGATCAGGTTGGCGCGCGCTTCCAGGAAGGCTCCGATGAGCTCCGTCGTGGGGCGTATGTCGCCGGCGACGATGGTGCAGACGATCTCGTCTCCGGCCTGGACCACGATCGTGCCCGACCGGCTGGCGCTGTCGAGCGAGGAGCCGGGACTGTTGCAGGCGGCCGATGCGATTTCGGATCCTGCCGGCACGGTGAAGGATATCGAATGGCTTCCGGCCGGCACCGCGAGCTGCCCCGATGTGCCGCCGCCGCCGGTCGCGTTGACGACGAAATTGAGCGACGGCTCCACAGAGGTGAAGGCGAATGCGCCGTCGCCAGAGCTTTTGATCACGAAGGTCACTCTGGGCGCTCCGACCGTGACACTGTATGTGCGGCTCCCGGAGAAAGGGCCGGTGCCCGTCGAACTGTCGGTCGCTTCTACCGTGAAGGAGAAATTGCCCGCTACCGTCGGCGTGCCCGACAGCGTGCCGTCGCCAGCAAGCGTAACCCCGGCGGGCAATGCGCCGGCGCTGACCGTGTAGCTGTAGGGAGCGGTGCCGCCGCTGGCGGTCACCGAGGCCGATACCGGCACGCCGTAGCTCATCGCGGGAAGCGTCGTCGGCTCCGGCGAAATCGTCGGTGCGCCGATCACCAACGTGAAGCTGCGGTCGACAAAGGCAGGCCCGTTACCGCCGCTGCTGTCGGTCGCGCGGATCGTCAGGTTGAAGCTGCCGCCTTGTGTCGGCGTTCCCGAAAGGACGCCGCCCGGGGACAGGCTGAGCCCAGCGGGGAGCGACCCCGAGTAGAGTGTGAAGCTATAGGGCGCAACGCCCCCGCTCGCGGTCAGCGTCTGGCTGTAGGCCACCGCGATTGCGCCGTCGGGTAGCGCCCCGTTGATCGCCAGCGTGGGTGTCGCGACCGTAAGCGAATAGGCGTTCGCGACTGTAAAGCTGAGGCCGTCGGTTGCGGTCACGGTGAAATTGAAGGTGCCCGCTGCGGTCGGCGTGCCCGACAGGATGCCGGTCGATCCGTTGAGCGTCAGCCCGGTGGGCAACGCACCCGCGGTGACCGCATAGCCAAAGGGCGCAACGCCGCCGCCTAAGCTGATCGTCTGCGAATAGGCGCTACCGGCTGTCGCACCCGGCAGTGCGCCCGCCGCAGGGCTGAGCGTCAAGGTTGGCGCAGCTACGGTGAAGCTGTAGGCGCGGCTTGCGGAGAAAGGGGCGCCGGTGCCCGTCGAACTGTCGGTCCCGGTAATGGTGAAGTTGAAGGTGCCCGACGCGGTCGGCGTGCCCGACAACGTCCCATCGGCTGCGAGCGTCAACCCCGCGGGCAATGCGCCGCTTGTAATCTTGTAGTCATAGGGACCCTGGCCGCCGCTGGCGGTGATCGAAGCGCCATGGGCGGTGCCATAGACGGGCGCAGCCAACGTCGCCGGTGAAAGCGAGATCGTCGGCGGGCTGACCGTGATCGTCACCGTGGCCACCGCCGAATCGCCCGCGCCGTTGGAGGCGCGATAGGTAAGGCTGTCGGGACCCGCATAACCCGCGGTGGGTGTATAGTGGATACTCGTGCCCGCGGCAGTCGCGATACCGTGCGCGGGCGATGTCACCACGATGATGCTGGTCGCAGCGCCGCCGCCGAGCGCGAGCGACATCGCGTTGTTCGATGAACTATGTGCGACCGTCGCGCTGCTGTCAGTCACGGTCGGCAAAGACAGGATCGTGAAGCTATTGGTGTTGGAACTGACGGAGGCGTTGCCCGCCGCATCGGTCGCGGTTGCTCGAACGCTGTGCATACCATCGGCGAGTGCGGAACTGGGCGTGAAGCTCCAGTTGCCTGATCCGTCCGCGCTCGTCGCGCCAGCGGACGCGCCGTCGATGACGATATCAACCGTGGCATTGGCTTCGGCGCTGCCGCTGATCGTGGGTGTCGTATTGCTCGTCGTGCTGCCATTGGTGGGCGCCGTGACGATCGGCGCCGGCGGTGGCGTCGTATCGACCGTGAAGTTGACGGTGGTCGAATTGGGTGACGTGTTGTTCGAGGCGTCCGTCGCGGTGGCATGGACGCTGTGCGCGCCCTCCGAAAGCGCGGTCCCCACGGTGAAGGACCAATTGCCGCCGGTGGCAGAGGTCGTGCCTGCTGAGGTTCCATTGATGTAGACGGTCACCGTCGAACCTGTCTCGGCGGTGCCACTGATCGTGGGGGTAGGATCGCTGGTCCGGTCGCCATCGGCCGGAGCCGCGATCACCGGCGCCGGCGGCGGGGTGGTATCCACCAGCGACAGCACGCTTACCGTGACGTTGATGACACGCCCGAGATTGTTATTGTCGATTTGGAAGGTGTCGGTCCCGGAGAAGGCGGATGATGGCGGGAGGTATCGCACCTCATCGCTGGCAGTGCGGACCAGCCAGCCCCCTTGCGTGGTTGCATTCGCGACGATGAAGTCCAGGGCCGCGGAAGCCGGATTGCCGGCTACCGGCCGTATGCTCCCATTGGGCAGGTCGTTGCAGTCGCCGGTCGTTGCCGAGATGTTCGCCGTCGTCAGAACCCCGCCAAGTGCGAATGTGTTGGCATCGGAGGAGTTGCCGGCCGGGTTCAGGAAGGTAAGCCCGGCAATGTCGCTCGGACCGATGGAGCAAGGGAAGGTCGCCGCAACTGCGGACGTTGCCATCACTGCCCAGGTAAGGATGTACGCAAGCAACGCAAGGAGCGGGCGCAGCGCTCCATTCCCTCTGGACATTCGGTTGTCCCCCGGCCGAATTTGAAATTTTCTAAAGCAAAAAGTATTTGTGATCGTGATATGGAAATGCAAAGTATGTCAGGAGTCAATAAAATAAAATCTCATTGCAAAAGCTTTGCGTGGTCAGGCGTGGAGCTTGTCCGACAAGTAAGCGGCGAGGAAATTGCTTGATGGGCGGAATAGAGATTTGCCCATGACGCGATACGGTTCTTGACTTGTGTTCTGCGGTCTTGTCGTGGACTCGTTGCCGAAAATCAGACACTTGTGTCTTATAGCGATCGCGCAAGAAGCGCGGATCCGCGAGCCCCGGTGCTATGTCGCACAGGCGGTCACCGCAAATATCCGAGCAGGCGGCTGATGCTCAGTCGGCGCCCTCGTTGGGGTCTATGGCCGCGGCTTCGGAGGCGACGACCTCGACGTCCTGGTTGCGGCCGGCGACGACCGTGAAGTCGCGCTGATAGATGCGGTCGCGGTTCTTGGCGATGATGGTGTAGCTGCCCTCGGAAAGCACCAGGGAGGCAAAGGCGCCCACGGTCTCGCGCAACGGATCGCCCGATTCGTTCAGGATCGACCATGAGGTGTCGGCGATGGCTTCGCCGCCGGCGTCGCGCACCAGCTTGAGCGTCACTTCGGCGGCGCGATGCTCGACCGTCGCCTCCGTCAGCTTGCCGGCTTCGACCTTGATGTCCGAGCGGATGAC
The DNA here is from genome assembly GCF_039907765.1 of Mesorhizobium sp. CC13. NCBI lineage: Bacteria > Pseudomonadati > Pseudomonadota > Alphaproteobacteria > Hyphomicrobiales > Phyllobacteriaceae > Mesorhizobium > Mesorhizobium sp. CC13. The sequence goes on from NZ_JARDJI010000007.1 coordinate 189,751, forward strand.
GGCGTTGACGTTTCCGTAAGTGGAGACGACGTGGTAGGTGCCCGAATTGAGTCGGACGACCGTGTTCGGCGCGACGTCGGGAATAATGAGCGAGCGTTCGCCGTCCGCACCCTCTTCGCCCTCGTAGATCGAAAATTTCAGTCTTGCCGGCGGAATGCGTACACCGCCGGACAGAACGGCGTCGAGCTTGAGGCCGCCGGCGTCGAGAACGAGGCTCTCGCGCTTGCCTTCCTTGCCCACCGTGATGCGCTTCGTCGCCCCGGCGCGGCCGTAGGACGCATGGACGAGATAGCTGCCGGGCGGCAGCTGGAAGCTGCTGGTGCCGCCCTGGGCGGACGCCACCAGGGGCAATTTGCCGTCAGGGCCGGCCTCGGGCCGGAACACGCGCCAGACCAGGCCACGGCTGATGTCGGCGCCTTCGCCGGTCAGCTGCGCGGCGAGCGTGATCTCGCCGAGAGCGGCGGTTGCCGGCGGCTCGTCGCCGCGCGGCTGCGCGAAGTTCGAAATCCCGGGCATGCTCAGCTTGTCGAGGATGCCTGTGCCCTCCTGCGCAAATCCGGCCGGGGCCTGCACGCTGAACAGCGCGGCACCCAGAATCGGCATGAAAAAACGGAAGTGTCCCCGGAACATGCCTTGTTTGAAGCCCAAGGCGGTGGCAATTTCAAGGCTGATCCGGCGCATGGAATCTTCCGATGACGCGCCGCCGCCAGAGCGGCCGCCATTCCGGTCGGCGCTTCAGCCCGAAATCTTCAGGAGTACCCGCGCCGTGACATCGCCGATCCTCGACTTTTTGTTGACCCGCAATTCCGCGCCGATCCCCGAACTGCGTGAGCCGGCGCCGTCCAATGCCGAGATCGAGACGATGCTGCGCGCCGCGACCCGCGTGCCCGACCATGGGCGCCTCGAGCCCTGGCGCTTCATCCTCTATCGCGGCGACGTGCGCATCGAGATCGGCAAGAAGCTCGCAGCCCTCGCCGAGAAACGCGAAGGCCCGCTGCCTGAAGGCCGCCGCAACCAGGAACTCGCCCGCTTTTCGCGCGCGCCGCTGGTCATCGGCGTGGTCTCGAGCCCCAAGGAGAACCCGAAGATCCCGCAGTGGGAAATGTTCCTGTCGGGCGGCATGGCGGCGATGAACCTGATCACCGCCGCCAACGCCCTGGGCTATGGCACCAACATGATCACCAACTGGTATTCGGACAACGAAGAGGGCCGCGCGCTGCTCGGGCTCGCGCCGCATGAACGCGTGGTGGGTTTCATCCACATCGGCTCGTATGATGGCGCGGCGCCGGAGCGCCCGCGCCCTGACGTGAGCAGGCTTTGTTCCGACTATTCCGGCCCTTGGGAGAGCTAGCAGGTGTACTACGAACCGTCGAAGGGCCATGGGCTGCCGCATGATCCGTTCAAGGCGCTCGTGTCGCCGAGACCGATCGGCTGGATCTCGACGGTGGGCAGGGACGGAGCGCTCAACCTGGCGCCCTATTCGTACTTCAACGCGTTGTCGGGAAAGCCGCCGATGGTGTGGTTCTCGTCGGAAGGCGAGAAGGACAGCGCGACCTTTGCCGGCCAGACGCGCGAGTTCGTCGCCAACATCGTCGGGCGCGACCTTGCCGAGAGGATGAACCGCAGTTCGGTCAATGCGCCGCGAGGCACGAGCGAATTCGCCTATGCAGGCCTGACGCCTGCGCCGTCGCGGCTCGTCGCCCCGCCCCGAGTCGCCGAAGCGCCGGCGGCCCTGGAATGCAAGGTGACGGAGATCTTCCGGCCAAGGTCGCTGGACGGCCGGGAGATCGGCGCCTTCGTCGTCATCGGCGAGGTAGTCGGCATCCATATCGACGAGGCCTTCCTCAAGGAAGGGCTGTTCGACACGGTCAAGGCCGGCAACGTGGCGCGGCTCGGCTACATGGATTATTCGACGGTCGACGCAGTCTTCTCGATGCGCCGCCCGCGCTGGGAAGAGTAGCTACGGATTCAGCCCGGCGGCCTTCGCCCGTTCGAGCAGTCGCTGCGCCAGCCTGAGATGCGGCCGGTCGTACATCTTGCCGTCGATGCCGACCACGCCGGGGTTGCCCGCTGCCTCGAAGGCAGCGACCACCGCCGCCGCATGGGCGGCCGCGTCGGTCGATGGCGTGAACGCCTCGTTGATGACGGCAACCTGATCGGGATGGATCGCCATCTTGGCGGTGAAGCCGTCGCGTTCGGCCTCGATGCATTCGGCCCTGAGGCCGTCGAGATCCCGGAAGTTGACGAAGACCGTGTCGATGGCCGCCGTGTCGGCCGCCGCGGCCCCGAGGATGGTCATCGTGCGGGCGAGCCGGAAGACATCCGTGTAGCGGCCGGCGTCGTCGCGCGCCGCGCGCGCGCCGATCGCCGCGGATAGATCCTCGGCGCCCCAGGTCAGGCCGGCGAGGCGGGCGCTGGCACCCGCATAGGTGCCGGTCGAAAGCACCCCCGCGGCGGTTTCGGTGACGATCGGGATGATGCGGATCGCGCCGTCTGGCAGGCCGTTCTCGGCCTCGTGAACCCTGAGCTTCGCCGACAGGTGCTGGACGTCGGCGCCGGAATTCGACTTGGGCAGCATGATGCCGTGGGGCGACACCGGGATGATCGCCCTGAGGTCGTCGTCGGTCATGCCGGTCGCCAGGTCGTTGACGCGGACGTAGATCGCGGCGCCGGTGGCGTCGCGCCTCGCGGCGATGAAGTCGGCGGCAACCGCGCGGGCATGCGCCTTGTTCTGCTGGGCGACCGAATCCTCCAGGTCGACGATGACCACGTCGGCGCCCGAGGCGAAGCCGCGCTCGAGCTTCTTTTCCGAATCTCCCGGAACGAACAGCAGCGACCGCATCAGCCAGCCTTCTTCAACATCATCGCCTGGCGTCGGCATTTGGCGACCAGCGCGCCGTTTTGATTATAGGCGCGATGCTCGAATTCGACGATGCCGCGATCGGGCTTCGACTTCGATTCGCGCACCGACAGAACCTCGGTTTCGACGCGGATGGTGTCGCCGTGGAAGACCGGGTGCGGGAAGACGGTCTCGGTCATGCCGAGATTGCCGATGGTGGTGCCGAGCGTGGTGTCGTGCACCGAAATGCCGATCATCAGGCCGAGCGTGAACAGCGAGTTGACCAGCGGCTTGCCCCATTCGCTCCTGGCGGCGAAGTCGAAATCGATGTGCAGCGGCTGGGGGTTGAGCGTCATTGTCGAGAACAGCATGTTGTCGCTCTCGGTGACCGACTTGGTGAGCTGATGGCGGATCACCTGGCCGACCACGAATTCCTCGAGATGAAGTCCGGCCATCCGCTTTTCCCTCCGGTTGTCCGAGGTTGATAGGCGTTGCCCGCAACGGGGGCAAGCGGGTTAACGGATATGGTGAACCGTTCGTAAACCATTTCCTTCTAGAGTAATTCATGGGGTTTGGCGCAAATTGCCGGGGACGAAGGCGTATGGTTGTCTCGCATTTCCTCAGGTGGATCGAGACTGCGAGGGTGGATGAGCGCGCGGCGGCGGCCGCAGCGCTCGCGACGGCCTATGTCACCCGGGAGCTGCCCTTCGAGGACCGCTGTGCTGCCGAGGCAGCCCTGACTTTCCTGCTCGACGACCCTTCGCCCAAGGTGCGACAGGCCTTGGCGGAAGCGATGTCGATGAGCATGAACGCGCCGATCCAGGTGATTGCCGCATTGGCCTCGGACCAACCGGAAGTCGCAGCGCTCGTGCTGGCGCGTTCGCCCTTGCTCACGGACGCGGATCTGATCGACCGCGTGGCGTCTGGCCCGGTCGCCGTTCAGAAGATCGTCGCCGATCGTCCAGCGGTGTCCATGGCGCTTGCCGCGGCTCTGGCCGAAGTTGGCGAGGTCGAAGCCTGCGCGGTGCTCGTCGGCAACTATGGGGCCGACATCGCGGCTCTGAGCTTCCGGCGGATGGCCGAGCGTCACGGCCATGACGCGCGGCTACGCGAGGCGCTGGCCGCCGACCCGCGCCTGCCTTCCGACTGCCGCCACCTGCTGCTGGTCAGGCTGGGCGAGGCGCTGAAGGCCTCGCCGCTCGTCATGGCGTCGATCGGTGCAGCCCGGGCGGAGCGCGTCACGCGCGAGGCCTGCGTCAAGGCTTCCCTTGGTATCGTCGAGGCGACGCGTGCAGAAGAGCATGTGGCGCTGGTCGAGCATCTCAGGCTGCGCGGCGACCTGACGACGAGCTTCATCATTCGCGTCCTTGCCCACGGCAAGGTGGATTTCTTCGGGGCGGCGCTCGTTGTGCTGACCGGCCGCGACCAGCAGCGGGTGAGGGCGCTGCTTGCGACCGGCCAGGACCTGGCGGTGGCCGCGCTGTTGCGGGCGGCCGGATTGGCCGATGCAACCCACGCCATCATCCTGCGCGCGCTCAAGGTCTGGCGCGAAGTGGCAAACGGACGCCGGGTCGCCGGCGCCCAGGAAGTCAGCTGGCTGATGCTCAAGGAACTTGGCGGGCAGTCTGCGGAAGGCGAGCTGGCTGGCCTGGTGAAGTCCATCCACCTCGACGCCCTGCGCGAGAATGCCCGCGGCCATGCCTTGGCGATCGCCGCGGCCTAGACGCAGGGATCCGCCGTTCTTGGCTAGATGTCCAGCGCTTCAGACTGGGCGAACTCGGCACGTTCCTGGATGAAGCGGAAGCGGGATTCCGGCTTGGTTCCCATCAGCGAGTCGACGGCAACCTTCGTCTCTTCCTCGTCGTCGATGACCTCGACGCGCAGCAGCGTGCGCTTCTTCGGGTCCATCGTCGTTTCCTTGAGCTGCGAGGCCATCATCTCGCCCAGGCCCTTGAAGCGCCCGATCTCTATCTTGCCGCGGCCGGTGAACTCGGTGCGCAGCAACTCGTCCTTGTGGGCGTCGTTGCGGGCATAGGCCACCTTGCCGCCCTGGCGGATGGAATAGAGCGGCGGCACCGCCATGTAGAGGTGGCCGCCGCGGACGAGCTGCGGCATCTCCTGGTAGAAGAAGGTGATGAGCAGCGAGGCGATGTGGGCGCCGTCGACGTCGGCGTCGGTCATGATGATGACGCGGTCGTAGCGAAGGTCCTCTTCGCGGTATTTCGACCGCGTGCCGCAGCCGAGCGCCTGGATCAGGTCGCCGATCAGTTGGTTCGACGCCAGCTTGTCGTTACCGGCGCTGGCAACGTTGAGGATCTTGCCGCGCAGCGGCAGGATCGCCTGCATCGAGCGGTCGCGCGCCTGCTTGGCCGAGCCGCCTGCCGAGTCGCCCTCGACGATGAACAGTTCGGCGCCGGCGGCCGCATTCTGGGTGCAGTCGGCCAGCTTGCCGGGCAGGCGCAGCTTGCGCACCGCGCTCTTGCGCGACACTTCCTTTTCCTGGCGGCGGCGTACGCGCTCGTCGGCGCGCGCGATCACCCAGTCGAGCAGCTTGGACGCTTCCTGCGGGTTGTCGGCAAGCCAATGGTCGAACGGATCGCGGAGCGCCGTCTCGACGATGCGCATGGCCTCGACGGTCGCCAGCTTGTCCTTGGTCTGGCCGACGAATTCGGGCTCGCGGATGAACACCGACAGCATGCCGGCGGCCGAGATCATCACGTCCTCAGAGGTGACGATCGAGGCGCGCTTGTTGCCGATGAGGTCGGCATAGGCGCGCAGGCCCCTGGTCAGAACGTTGCGAAAACCCATCTCGTGGGTGCCGCCGTCGCCGGTCGGGATGGTGTTGCAGTAGGAGTTGATGAAGCCGTCGCCGCCGTACCAGGTGACGGCCCATTCGAGCGAGCCGTGGCCGCCCTGCTTCTCGCTCTTGCCGGCGAATATCTCGCGCGTGACCTGCATCTCGTCGCCGAGCGAGGCCTTGAGATAGTCGCCGAGCCCGCCGGGGAAGTGGAAGACGGCCTTGACCGGCGTTTCGTCCTTCTCCTTGATGAGCGAGGGGTCGCAGCTCCAGCGGATTTCGACGCCGCCGAACAGATAGGCCTTGGACCGCGCCATCCTGTAGATGCGGGCCGGCAGGAAATGCGCGCCCTTGCCGAAGATGTCGGGATCGGGATGGAAGCGCACTTTGGTGCCGCGCCGGTTGTGCACGTCGCCGAGGCTTTCGAGCCCGCCCTGGGGGATGCCGCGCGAGAAGCGCTGGCGGAAGAGCTGGCGTCCGCGCGCCACCTCGACCTCGAGCTGGTCCGACAGCGCATTGACCACCGACACGCCGACGCCATGCAGGCCGCCCGAGGTCTCGTAGACCTTGGAGTCGAACTTGCCGCCGGCATGCAGCGTCGTCATGATGACTTCGAGGGCCGACTTGTTCTTGAACTTGGGGTGCGGATCGACGGGGATGCCGCGGCCGTTGTCGGTGACGGTCAGGAACCCTTCGGCGTCGAGCTCGACGTCGATGAAGGTCGCGTGTCCTGCCACCGCCTCGTCCATCGAGTTGTCGATGACTTCGGCGAAGAGGTGGTGCAGCGCCTTCTCGTCGGTGCCGCCGATATACATGCCCGGACGACGCCGAACGGGCTCGAGCCCCTCCAGGACCTCGATGTCGGCAGCGCTGTAGCCCTCGCTTCCATCCTTCGCCGGCGCAGGACGCTTGGCTGCAGCCGCGGCCTGGACCAGCGGGTCGGCAGGACGGGGGGCGGGGCGGGCGGGCTGCTTGTCGAGATTGCCGAAAAGGTCGCTGTTGTCGTCCATGCTCAATACGGTTTTTCCGCGCTGCGAATCACTTTGTCGAGTTTGCCAGTTTTGCCGGTCCGGCAACAGTTCCGGTTCTGTTCGTGCACCGCGCCCGATATGCCGCATCGGGCACGTCGAGCGCAACGATTTGTAAACGCTATCCGAACTCGCCCCTGTGCGGCGATGATGGATGCAGCCTTATGCGGTTGCCCCAAGGGCAAAACGCTCGATAACTGCTGCCCGAACAATCGGACAATCAGGAAAGCGGGGCCCCCGTGCTCGACTTCGGTTCCCTTTTGCTCGCGACGGCCCTGTCCGGCGCATGTCTGAGCGGAACGCTGCTTGCCATCTGGCTGACCGCGCGCCAGGCCCGTTTCGTCGTCACGATGGCGGCGGGGATACTACTTCTCGTCCTCCATGTCATCGCATTTTGGCAATATGGCCGCAACGCCTCGCCATGGCTCGGTCAACTGACCTTGACGCTGCTGGTTGCGGGCTTCTTCGTCATCCTGTGCTCGACGGCGCAGTATCTCGATCGTAGCTGGCACAGGGTGGCCGCGGCGCCCGTGCTGGCGGTGACCGTGCTGATCATGGCGGTGACGGCCGGAGGCTACGATGGGCTGGGCTTCGTGCTCGCCTATTCCACCGTCACGGCGCTGCTGGTGGTGATCGCTTCCATGTTCTGGGCGGCCGGCGAGTATGACCGGCGCATCCTGGCCGCGGTCACCTTGCTTTCGGGCAGTGCGGCAATCTCCTTTGCGCTCTGCGCCTTGGTTCTGGTGGCCAACGGGCAGTGGTCGCTGGGCACCGTTCCCAGGAATTGGGCCGAAGACTTGAACACCGCAGTCGTGGTCGCCTGCATGACCGCGCTTGGGGCGCTGACCATCTCGCTGCATCATCTCCGCACCCAGCGGCAATTGACGGCGCAGACGTTGACCGATCCGCTGACCGGGCTGCTGAACCGCCGGGCGCTGACGATGTTCCATGGCAACACGCACTTCGGTTCCGGGATGGCACTCGCCATGTTCGACCTCGATCATTTCAAGCGGACGAACGACCTGTTCGGTCACGCTGTCGGCGATACGGTCCTGCAGCGTTTCGCCGACGTGGTCAGGAAACACGCCCGGGATGGCGTCGAGGGCTTTCGGTTGGGCGGCGAGGAGTTTGCCGTCGTCATGCCCGGCATTCCCCCGCTCAAGGCGCATGAGATCCTGCGCACGATCGGCGCTGCCTTTGGCGCGGAGATCGTGGTCACCAAGCTCGGGCCGCTGCGCAGCACGGTCAGCGTCGGCATCTGCTTCGGCGACGAGCATGCGACGACGCTCGAACAGATGCTGATCGGCGCCGACGCGGCCCTTTATGCCGCCAAGCGGGCAGGGCGGAACCGGGTTGCCACCGCAGAGGCAGCGGGCGACGAGAGGGTCCGCGAACCCGAATTGCTCTTCGCGTAGACCTTGGCGGCTCCCGCACGCTGCCGAGAAAATCAAATCGGCGGCGCCCGTGAGGTGCGCCGCCGATGAAGTCATCTGCCCTCAGGCTTACTCGGCTGCGCCGAGATACTCGGTCAGCGGCGGGCACGAGCAGACCAGGTTGCGGTCGCCGGCGACGTTGTCGATGCGCGACACCGGCGGCCAGTACTTGGCAACGGTATCGGGATCGCCGCCCGGATAGGCCGCCTCGAGGCGCGAGTAGGGATGCTTCCACTCGCCCGCAAGCGTCTCGGTCGTCGTGTGCGGGGCATTGACCAGCGGATTGTCGTCCTTCGGCCATTCGCCCTTCTCGACCTTTGCGGCCTCGGCCGCGATCGCCGCCATGGCCTCGCAGAAGCGGTCGATCTCGCGCTTCGGCTCGGATTCGGTCGGTTCGACCATCAGCGTGCCGGCAACCGGCCACGACATGGTCGGGGCGTGGAAGCCATAGTCGACCAGGCGCTTGGCGACGTCCTCGACGGTGATGCCGGCGCGTTCCTTGAGCACGCGCGTGTCGAGGATGCACTCATGCGCCACGCGGCCGTTCCTGCCCTTGAACAGCACCGGATAGTGCGCCTCGAGCCTGGTCGCGATGTAGTTGGCGTTGAGGATCGCCTGCTCGGTGGCCTGCTTGAGGCCCGACGCGCCCATCATCCGGATGTACATCCAGGTGATCGGCAGGATCGAGGCGCTGCCGAAGGGGGCCGCCGAGACGGCGTGGCTGCTGCCGGCCTCGACATGGCCCGGCACGAAGGGCGCGAGATGCGCCTTGACGCCGATCGGCCCGACGCCGGGACCGCCGCCGCCATGCGGGATGCAGAACGTCTTGTGCAGGTTCATGTGGCAGACGTCGGCGCCGATGTCGGCCGGCCGGGCGAGCCCGACCATGGCGTTCAGGTTGGCGCCGTCGAAATAGACCTGGCCGCCATGCGCATGCACGATCTCGCAGATGTCGCGCGCGCCTTCCTCGAACACGCCATGCGTCGACGGATAGGTGAACATCAGCGCCGCGAGCTTGTCGGCGTGCTGCTCGGCCTTCACCTTCAGGTCGGTGACGTCGATGTCGCCGTCGTCGAGGCAGTGCACGACGACCACTTCCATGCCGGCCATGGCGGCACTTGCCGGGTTGGTGCCATGCGCCGAGGACGGGATCAGGCAGATGTTGCGCTGCGTCTCGCCACGCGAATGGTGGTAGCGGCGGATGGCCAGCAGGCCGGCATATTCACCCTGGCTGCCGGCGTTGGGCTGCAGGCTGACCGCGTCGAAGCCGGTGATCTCGCACAGCCATGCCTCGAGGTCGTCGGTCATCGCGCGATAGCCGAGCGAATGGCTGGTCGGCGCGAAGGGATGCAGGTTCGCGACCGTCGGCCAGCTGACCGGCATCATCTCAGCCGCGGCATTGAGCTTCATGGTGCAGGAGCCGAGCGGGATCATGGCGCGGTCGAGCGCCAGATCCTTGTCTGCGAGCCGGCGCAGGAAGCGCATCATTTCCGTTTCCGAGCGGTTCTCGTGGAACACCGGCTGGGTCAGGAAGTCCTTGCCGCGCGGATTGCCGGGCAGGGCGCGCTTGGCTTCCTTCGGAGCCGTCGCACCGAACAGGGCGGCAACGGCCTCGAGATCGGCCTCGCTGGAGGTCTCGTCAAACGAAACCGACACGCGGTCGGCGTCGATGACGCGCAGCAGCCGCCCGATCTTCTCAGCCTCGGTGGCGATTGCCTCGGCCTTGCCCTTGGCTTCAACCGTCACGGTGTCGAAGCGCTGGGTGCCCGAGACGGTCACGCCGGCGGCCTTCAGGCCTTCCGCCAGGCGGGCGGCAAGACCATGGACGCGCTCGGCGATCGCCTGCAGGCCGGCCGGGCCGTGCCAGATGGCGAAGGACGCAGCCATGTTGGCGAGCAGTGCCTGGGCCGTGCAGATGTTCGACGTCGCCTTGTCGCGGCGGATGTGCTGTTCGCGCGTCTGCAGCGCTAGGCGATAGCCGGGACGGCCCTTGCTGTCGACCGACTGGCCGACGAGGCGGCCCGGCATCAGGCGGGTCAGCTTGTCGGAGACGGCGCAATAGGCGGCGTGCGGGCCGCCGAAGCCCATCGGCACGCCGAAGCGCTGCATCGATCCGACGGCAATGTCGGCGCCGAGGCTGGCGGGCGCGTCGGTGACGGTCAGGCTGAGCGGATCGGAAGCGAAGATGACGATGGCGCCGACGGCCTTGGCCTTTTCGATGGCCGCCTTGTGGTCGCCATAGACGCCGTTGGTGTCGGGCCAGGAGACGATCAGGGCGGCGGTGTTGTCGTCGATGGTCTCGCCGTCGATCTCGGTGCCCAGCGGCTCGGCGCGGGTGCGCACGACGTCGAGCGTCTGCGGATGCGGGGTGCCGGCAAGGGCGACGCGGCTGCGCTTGTCGCGGTGGTGGCGAAGTGCGATGCCGACGGCTTCGGCGACTGCGGTCGCCTCGTCGAGCAGCGAGGCGGACGCCACCGGCAGGCCGGTGAGTTCGGCTACCAGCGTCTGGAAGTGGAACAGCAGCTCCAGGCGGCCCTGGCTGATTTCGGCCTGGTAGGGCGTGTAGGCGGTGTACCAGGCCGGGTTCTCGAACAGGTTGCGCTGGATGACAGGCGGCACGCTGACGCCGTGATAGCCCGCGCCGATGAAGCTCTTCAGCACCTTGTTGCGGCCCATCTTCTCGCCGAGTTCGTCAAGCGCCTCATGCTCGGTCGCAGGGGCAGGGAGGTTGAGCGCGCGATCGAGGCGGATCGACTTCGGCACGGCCTGGGAGATCAGCGTTTCCACCGAAGGCACGCCGATCGCGGCGAGCATGGCGCGGGTATCGCCCGCGCCGGGCCCGATGTGGCGGGCCGAGAAAGGATAGGGTGCAGTGGTCATCTCAGTGGTCCTGTCAACCGATATGGGCCTTGTAGCCGGCCTCGTCCATGAGGCCATCGAGCTGGGAAGCGTTCGCCAGCTTCATCTTCCAGAGCCAGCCGTCGCCGGTGGCCGAGTTGTTGACCAGCGCCGGGTCGCTCGACAGCGCGCCGTTGGCCTCGGTGATGTCGCCGTCGACCGGAGCGTAGACGTCGGACGCGGCCTTGACGGATTCGACGACCACCGCGACGTCGCCCTTGGCGAGCTTGCGGCCGGCTTCCGGCAGTTCGACGAACACCAGGTCGCCGAGCTGTTCCTGGGCGTAATCGGTGATGCCGACGGTGGCGATGTCGCCTTCGACGCGGATCCACTCGTGGTCTTCGGTGAAATAGGTCTTGGTCATGGAAATCATCCTTTGCGGTAGCGATGCTGCGTGAAGGGAAGGGCGTGGACGTCGACGGGCACCTTGGTACCGCGCACGTCTGCGAAGAGGCGGGTGCCTGCCTTGGCCAGCGGGGCAGAGACGTAGCCCATGGCGACAGGGAAGCCGGCCGACGGGCCGAAGCCGCCGGACGTGACACGGCCGGCGGGCTTGCCGTCGGCGTCGAGGAGTTCGGCGCCGGAGCGCACCGGCTGGCGGCCTTCGGGCTTCAGGCCGACGCGCTTCTGCGCCGGGCCCCCGGCGAGGATCCTTGCCAGTGCAGCGCGGCCGATGAACTTGCCTTCCGCACGCAGATCCTTGGGGATCGCCCACATCAGGCCGGCGCTGGCCGGGTCGTTGTCGGGGGTGATGTCGTTGCCGTGCAGGCAGAGGCCGGCCTCGAGGCGCAGGCTGTCGCGCGCGGCGAGCCCGATCCACATGGCGCGTTCGTCGGCAAGCAGCTTGCCGACGAGATCGCGGGCATCGGCCTCCGGCAGGCCGATCTCGAAACCGTCCTCGCCGGTATAGCCCGAGCGGCTCATGAACCAGTTGGCGCGCGGCTCGAAGCCCTGCATGAAGAACAGATCGTCGGTGGCGATGCCGGCCTTGGCCAGGACGGCAGCCGCTTCCGGCCCCTGGATCGCCAGGAACACGCGGTCGAGCGGCTCGATCTTTGCGTCGTAGTCCTCGGCCAGTGCCCGCAGATGCGCCTCGTCGGTCGCGGCGTTGCCGGCATTGGCCACCACCATGAAGCGCTCGTCGCCGAGCCGGGTGATGATCAGGTCGTCGATGATGCCGGCCATTCCGGTCAGGAAGAAGGTGTACTTCGACTGACGGAGCTCGAGCGCGCGGGCATCGAGCGGGCAGGCGCGATTGATAAGGTCCGCCGCGCCCGGTCCGGTGACCAGGAACAGCTTCATGTGGGAGATGTCGAACAGGCCGACATGCTCGCGGGTGTGAAGATGCTCCTTCATCACTCCGGCGGGATAGGTCAGCGGCATATGCCAGCCGGCAAACGCGCCGAAACGCGCTCCAGCTGCTGCATGCAGGTCTTCGAGTGGCAGATGAAGTGTCGTGTCGCCAGTCATGGCTCCTCCAGAGTCGCACGTTACCAGCCGCTTGTGGCAGCCATTCCGTGCCCCTCTGTCTGAAGCCTGAGAGACTCGCGCCCCGGAACTCTGTCGGCAGCGCTTACACCTTCGGCGCGGGATCGAAGTCCCGACTTTCCAGAGTGTCCTTCCCGTTTACGGTTCTTTTGCCTGAGAGATTTCGGGCGATTTCCCCTTCGGCGTCAGCTTTCGCTGCTCTCTCCCGCAAACAGGTGGAGCCCGCAAAGGCCCCAGACGAGTCGTCAATATCCCAACGACGACACTTTGTCACCTGTCCGCGCAGTGCTTATTCACCTGACCGAACGGTGCATGGTCTACCCGTTCGGGTAGTCCATGCTGACGAATCAGATGCCGCCATACCAGTCGTAGCCGCGATCCTCCCAGTAGCCGCCCTTGCCGAGGCCCATGGCGGCGAAGCTGTCGACCAGCTCGATGCCCTTGAGATATTTCGGCATCTTGTAGCCGAGCTGGCGCTCGACGCGGGCGCGGAGCGGGGCGCCGTTCTCGACTGGCAGCGGTTTGCCGTTGACCGCGTAGGCCAGGATCGTCTGCGGGTGGCGGGCGTCGATCAGGTCGATCGAGCCGTAATATTTGACCTCGCCGGAGAGGCTGTTCTCGATGGTGTCGAGGCAGTGGAACACGACATAGCGCGCGGTTGGCTTCACGACTGCCGCGTCGAGTACCAGCGCCAGCGGCACGCCGGTCCATTTGGCGATGCAGCTCCAGCCCTCGACGCAGTCGTGGCGGGTGATCTGGGTGCGCGCCGGCATGTTCATCAACTGTTGCCTGGTCAGCGACAGCGGCCTTTCGACCAGGCCCGTCACTTCCAGCCGCCAGTCGGCGAAGTCGTTGGCGAGCAGCGCCTTGTAGGTCTCGTCGTCGGGCGCGGTGACGCCGTTTGGGCGCTGCGGCTGTCGGATGTCGGCCTCGGAATACTCCTGGGCCAGGCTGTCGCGGCCCGCGAGCAGCCGTTGCGCGCGGTAGGTGAGGTCGTTGGTGCCTTCGAGGAAGTTGCGGACGCCATTGTCGCGATCCTGGAGGAAGTCGAAGGCGTCGCAGCCGGAGAGGGCAAGACCGGACAGGCCGAGCGAGGCGGCGGTCAGGAAGCGTCGGCGGGCGAGCTGGAACTTCGGCATGTCAGGCGCTCCTGTCGGAGGCGTTTGCCTCGGGTTTCGGCGGGTCGGCGCGATACCAGCCGGTGACGATCGAACGCAGTTCGTTGATCGGTCCGGCGGCGAGGATCATCAGCATGTGGACGATGAAGAAGGCGACCAGCAGCAGCATGGTGGCGAAGTGGATGGTGCGCGCCGTCTGCCGGCCGCCCAGCATGTCGGTCAGGAACGGCACAGCGGCGTTCATGCTCGGGGACATGGCTAGCCCGGTGACGATCATCAGCGGCAGGAGAACGAACAGCACGCCCCCATAGGCGAGCTTCTGGAGCGTGTTGTAGTCGCGGCCGTGATGGAACTTCAGCCTTGCGTGATCGGCTATGTCGCGCGGCAGCCTCCTGAGATCGTCGGTCGTGGGGGCGAGGTCGCGGCGCAGGTGGCCGTTCCACAGGCTGGCGGCGAGCCAGGCGGCAAGCGTCGCGGTCAGCAGCCAGGCGAAGAAGAAGTGGACGACGCGGCCGGTGGCGAGATCCTGGCCCGACGGGATCGTGGCCCAGGACGGAAAGGCGCGGGCGCGCAGATTGTCCTCGGGCCCCGACAGCCCGAACACCCCCGTGGTGGTGAATCTCTGTCCGAATATCTCGGTGTAACCGATTGGTTTGGCTTGATAATAGTCGGAACCGATGGTCAAGACGCTATTGTCGAACTGGAAGCCCGATTGCTGGCCGATGTAGAGCGCCGGGTGGGCGTTGAAGATCTGCAGGCCGCTGAGCAGCAGGAAGAACAGGCTGAGGGCCCAGACCCAATGGGTGGCGCGCGTCCAACGCGTCTGGCGATAGACCAGCTCGCCGCGCGTAGAGGTCTCGCCGATTACGTCGTCTGCTTGCCCGTTCATGCCACCGGCCTCTCATTGTCTCGCCGAAGGGGGGCGGCGTTGCGATGATGCTGGCCAAGCTACGGGCGGTGGTCGCCGGAGGTTTCGAGGCTGCGATGAAATGGGCGTGAAGCCGCTCAGTTGGCGAGCGACACCACGAGATTGACGGCAGCCGCGACGATGATGGTGTTGAAGAAGAACGACACGATGGAATGGACCAGGACCGCCCGGCGCATCGGCGTCGAAGTGACGTTGGTGTCGGCCGTCTGGGCGGTCATGCCGATGACCACGGAGAAGTAGAGAAAGTCCCAGCCGCAGGGCCGGCCCGTTTCGGGAAAGATCAATCCGCCCAAAGGCTTATGGCCGGGAGCGGAATCCGTTTCACCGCTGCCGTCCCCTTTCCAGAAAAGATTGGCATAGTGCAGCGCCGTCATGGCGTGGAGGGTGAACCAGCCCAGCGGCAGCGACAGCAGCGAGAAGGCCAGCGGGATCGCGCCCGCGGCCTCGCGGCCGTTGATCAGCATGAAAAGCGAGCCGACCGCGGCGCCGATGATGGCGACGGTGACCAGGAAGATGATTGCGACGGGCTCGTCGGTCTCCTGGGCGCGCCGGCTGAGATAGTCGGCGCTCAACGCCGGCATCTCGCGCAGCACCAAGGCGACATAGACGATGAAGAAGGCATTCGCGCCGATGGCGAAGGCCAGCGGCTGATCGAGCGCCCATGCGACCGCAAGTGCCGCCAGGCCGATCGCGGCGCTGACCTTGAAGACGAAATGGCGCCCGAACGGCTTCATCCGCCCTGTGCCCCGCGGATCGCGCGCCGCGCCGTCTGGTCGAGCGCGCCGAGGAAGCGCGAGCGGTCCTGCGGCGTGAAGCCGGCATTGTAGCCCTTGCTCTCGCCGGTTTCGCGCAGGTGCTGCTTGAGGTCGCGCATCGCCACCGCCATGCCGATGGTCTCCGGCGTGAACGGTCTGCCGGTCGGGCCCAGCACATGGGCGCCGAGGGCGACGGTGCGTGCGGCGAGCGGGATGTCGGCCGTGACGACGATGTCGTTGGCCCTGGCGTTTTCGACGATCCAGTCGTCGGCGGCATCGGCTCCCTTGGACACCACGACGTTACGGATCATCGGATCGCGCGATGGCCTCAGACCGCCGTTGGAAACGAAGGTGACGACAAGGTCCAGCCGTTCGCCGACCTTCACCACCTCGTCCTTCACGGGGCAGGCGTCGGCGTCGACGTAGATGATGGGCTTGTTGTCGGTCATTTCAGGCACGGTTCCGGGAAAAGGCGTCTTTGGTTATGGTCGGGCGCGTCGAATGGAGGCCGACCATGGCACATCTGATCAATCGCGAACAATGGGCCGAAAAGCCCGATTCCTGGCATGGGGAATTCCAGGCGGCGCCTACGGGGCTGACGTCTCTGTCGTGTTCTTCATCACAGACAGGGTCGGCGGCGGCCCGAAGCTGCATACCCATCCGTATCCGGAGATCTTCATCGTCCGCGTCGGGCGGGCCTTGTTCACAGTGGACGATGTGACGATCGAAGCGGAGGCAGGGCAGATACTGGTGGCGAAACGACGGATTTGCACGTGGCCGGAGCCTTCGACACGACCTGGCTGGAATGAGCCGCCTGTGCGTCAGGCGATTGCGCTGGATGCGGGCCGCAGCATGTCGATGTGGGGGATGTCGTCCTCCAGATATTCCTCCGACACCGTCGCGAAGCCGAAGGACGAATAGAACTTCTCGAGATGGCTCTGCGCCGACAAAGCTATCGGGTGGCCGGGATAGAGCCGCTCGCAGATAGCGATGGATTCTGCCATCACCTTGTCGCCGAGCCGCTTGCCGCGATGGTCGGGCGAAACCACGACCCGGCCGATATAGGCCGGATCGTCGTTGCCCTCGGGGCCGATGATGCGCGTGCTTGCCAGCAGTTCATTGCCGGCAAGCAGCCTGAGGTGCATGGCCTCGGGATCCTTGCCGTCCATCTCGGGGAAGGCGCATTTCTGTTCGACGACAAAGACGTCGAGGCGCATCTTCAGCATCGCATAGAGGTCGCGCGGAGACAGGTCGTCCAGCCTCCTGACGTCGACCTCGTATGCGACCCCGTTCATCAGTAGACCACGACGCTTCTGATGCTCTCGCCGGCATGCATGAGGTCGAAGCCCTTGTTGATGTCCTCGAGCTTGAGG